>DATMXW010000122.1:0-43534 GCA_035561295.1 Methanospirillum sp.
GACAGAATATGCTCACATTAATTTGTTACAACCCCTTAGCATCATTTGCGGGCTTAGGGTCATTAAATGAACGACGCTCTGAAGTAATTGATGCCAAATGAAAGATCCCTGATACTTCCGTAAATATCTGTAAGAAATTCAAGAACAGTGATACTTTCCTGAGCAGATGTTACTGGTAATCCAAGAATTTTCTCTCTCTTTCCACAAAAAAGGGTATCAACCATTTCTAACTCATGATTAGCTGATACCCTTTTGGCAAGATGAGAACCGACAAATCCTGCACCTCCTTTTATTACATACATCCTATAGTCCCGCCCACTCATAACGAGGCCGGTGGGGCCACCCCCAAATCAAAATACAGCTGCTCTTGTTTTTCAAGGATCTCCCCCACTCGAAGTGACTTACCCGGCTGTTCGAAACATTCAATTATATCGAGTTTATCCAACAACGCTGGTAACGTGTATATTTTAATAAGATCTTTCACTTGCATCTGTTTCTTGATGTATGAGAGGTAGATCAGTGCAACAAATTGGATAAACATCTTCCCATCTAGACTTTGCTCTGAAGAAACCAGGTTTCGACGCATATTCAACCGTTCCTTGAGATTCCCGAAGGCCTTCTCAACAACATCTTTATTAGGGTAGAATTCAAGGGCAGTAATCGCATCCATCGTTTCACTGGTGATCAGGGCAAAGAAACCATAATAGCGCTTTGCTTCTTTGATACTCTCCTCCCTGACCTTTACTAGTGTCCCACGCTTGGGTGTTGTTTTCCAGGTAAAATACTGCTGATAGAGTTTTTCATGCTGTGAAACACGCTCCCCTGTTTCTATTTCCTGTTTCAGTGCGATTAATCGGCGGTCAAAATTCCTTTCATCTTCAGCTGCCTGATCAATATTATAATAATAGTGAATGTAAATTCGGCGCGAATCCTTAAGATTATCTCCTTTATATGGGCGTTTCAGCGTGTAATTCCAGGTAGTGCGAACTGTGCGGCTATAGAGAGCATAATTCTCATTATAATGTTCAAAACTTCGAAAACTATCGTAGATTTCACCCAATTCGTTTCGAATAAGGTTCAGGGACATCTTGGCAAAAACAAGGAACTTCACATGATTCTGAAACATGCAATTAATATTGTACTCGCTATAAAACCCTCGATCCATGACCAACTTTACCTTTGAATAACCAAGAATGTCGAGTTCTTCTAGTAGGTGACGGATTGTCTTGACATCAGGAATATTGCCAGATAGTTTTCTGTAGTAGAATGGGAGGTTGGATTCTTGCCCGAAGACAAGAGCCAGATTCAACTGAGGTAGTCGATCGTGCTCTTTGTTGTGCCCATATTGAACTTGCTTTAGGGTTTCTGAATAACTTGACAGAGTTGTTGTGCCATATGCCCAGAATTCTTGTTCAACCCTCCTTTTTCCTTGAAGGATGAAAAACCGTTGTTTATTATCTTCGGTGATGCTTGCGAACAGTTCGCTGCTGCGTTGCGAGGTGATATTGTTGCCATGAGGATGTTTATGAAGAATCCCCCATTTTTCAAAGCGACATAACGGCGTGCTGTCTTCTAAGATCAAATAATATGCGAGGGATAAGATTTGTTTGTAGGTGTCAGGAAAACATTGTTTCAGATCTAGGGTGATCCCCAATTTTTCACCAATGGCGTCCAGCAGATAGGTTGCCCCAAAATATGAGCGATTTACTACACTAACTGACTGTTTTCCCTGTTTCTCCGGTAATTTAGTGCCTGGCTCCTTTCTATTTCTTCCGTCAGTGGGAACGATCTCACCGGTTTCACTATTTACTCGTCCAATTAGGGTCCGTCGGGCACGTGATTGTTTCTTTTCCTTATCCCAATATGAGTAAGATTGATAGGCATAGGTAATGCCGGAGCGTTTGTCAGTTTGATAGACAATTGCCACCATAATTATTTGACCCCGTTATGTATATTCTTTGACACATAACGACGATAAAACTATCGCTAAAAAATTTGGTAATTATTTAAAAATCTAAATTAAATTTGAAGAGAAATTTTTTGGCATCGTTATGTGTTACCGGGAATCTAGGTTATATATTAGTCAAACATAAATAAAGCACTTTTGTTTAACTATGCGCTCAAGATACTGGGTTTAGGGAGGTTATGCAACAGCGACTTGAATCAATTTAATGGATGAGACCGTCGGGATAGGGAAAACCGGCCTTATCTAAATATTCTTCAGATACCATGCAGTCCTGGTTATCAGGGGGTAATTTATGTATACTGAACCACCAAGTAACCATAATAGTGTGAATAATGCCAATCAATCCACTGAACCAGCCATTCGGAATCGAACTCGCGGTTGGACCCGGTGAGGTGCTCACCGTCCTTTTAGTTGACCCGGATCCTGATCTCGGACGGTTCTCACAGGCAAATTTGCAGCTGAGCGGCCTAATTAAAGTATATCCGGTTACTACCGGCCAGGAAGCCCTGGAGCTTACAAAAGAGAGGGGGTTTGACGCGATAGTATCTGATTATGATATGCCTGACATGAACGGCATAGACCTGCACCGTGCCTTGCAGCAGTCAGGGGTGAAGATCCCGTTCATCCTTTTCACCGTACCCGGGGATGGGAGGGCAATCCTGGAAGCAATCCGCGAGCATGCTGACTTCTACATGAACCGGGATGCGGCTCCTGACAAGGTCTATGTCGATCTCTCCCAGAAGATCAGACAGTCAGTAGAACTATTCAGGACCAGAAACCGGCTCGAACTCTACTCAAAACACCTTGAAGAACTTGTAGAGCAGAGAACCAGAGAATTGCGGGAGATCCAACGATTCGCAGTTATCGGGGAACTGGCAACCATGATCGGGCATGATATGAGAAACCCGCTCCAGGTGATCACCAACCTCAACTACCTCCTGGGTCGCAAAGTCTCCTCCATGCCAGCTGAAGAATCAGCAATTTTGAAGAAGCACGGCATTCAGGATCTCTTCTCACGAATTGGCACAGAAGCCCAATACCTGAACAAGATTGTATCAGACCTGCAGGATTATGCACGTGAAGTGAACCCGAAACTGGTCAGGGTAGATCCGGGTCAGTTTCTGGATGAACTCCTTACCTCAATCCCCCTGCCCGACACTGTCCAGGTGGTGAAACAGTTTGAAAGGGGAATCGAAGTCCCAATCGATCCCACCCTGCTCAGGAGAGTGATGGAGAACCTGATCATCAATGCCATCCAGGCGATGGAGCAGGGAGGAACCCTGACCCTTGCGACTGGAAAGTCGCATGGCCTTATATTCATGACCGTCTCAGATACAGGTACGGGTATTGCACCGGCCGTACAATCCCGAATTTTCGAGCCCCTCTTTACTACCAAATCAAAGGGGACCGGATTCGGCCTCCCGGTATCAAAACGGTTGGTGGAAGCCCATGGGGGGACTATTGCTATGAAAAGCTCATCACCGGCAGGAACAACCTTCGAGGTAATCCTGCCAGAATCAGTAAACGCATCACCGGTTTTACGTGATATACTATGAAAAAAATCCTTATTGTAGACGATGATACCGGTATCCTTGACAGTACAAAACAGATTCTCGAGATAGAGGGGTACGAGGTTGATACAGCCCAGACAGGAGGAGAGGGCCTGAGTAAGATAGAGAACCTTTTTTTCAATCTTGCTCTCTTTGATATCAAACTACCTGATATGGAAGGCACCGAACTTCTTGAAAAGGCTCATAAAATCAGACCAGGCATGAAGAAGATCATGGTAACCGGGTATGCAAGCCTTGAAAACTCTGTGAAATCCCTGAATGCAGGTGCTGATGCGTACATCCTCAAACCGGTGGACCCTGATGTGCTTCTCGCAAAGGTGAAAGAAAAACTTACAGAACAGGATAAAGATGCATCAATGAATGGTGATAAAATATCTGAGTTCCTCGAAGAACGGATACTGTCAGCACGGAAGAAATAGTGAAGCCTTATGGTGAGCACTCCAACCAAAGAAGATCTACTCGACCTGCTCAGGGAGTTGAAGGTACAAAATCTGGATCTCCTGCAGGATCCTGAGATCACTGCAGAGAATCTTATTCTCGCCCTGAAACGGTTCAGGATATCAGCTCCTGATAATTTTTATGCACAGGTAGCAGACCGGCTGGGTCTTGCCTTTATGGAACGAGAGACTATGCTCGCAAATCTGGACATGGGGTGTATCCTCCCTTATGCAGTAGGAGAGGAAGCCCTGATTATCCTGCTCGAGTCACATCCTACATATATCAGGGTGGCCACAGCAAATCCTCTTGATACCAACATTTTTGAGGAACTCAAATCAGTCTTCTCAAGAGATGTTGAAAAAGTGGTCGTTCCCCTAGATGCTCTTCTTACAGTTACCGATACATGCTATCAGAGTCCACATGCATACAGCGCCCTCAGTGAACTGATTGACCGTCAGCCTGAAGAGTCTGCATACCATATCCTGGTGCCGTGGCAAAAAGGGGCCATCATCCTGGCCACGCTTCTGGTTATCGGGCTGACCATCATAAGTCCCTACTTCTGGCTCTTTGTCTTCTTCACCATCATTAACATCACCTACTTTGTGATGAATCCGGTCAAATTTTATATCTCACTTCAGGGATTATCAGGCACAAAAAGCCTCATTTACGTATCAGATGATGAGGTAAAGGCAGTCACCGATGATGAACTGCCCATGTATACTGTTCTCGTCCCCCTCTTTCACGAGCAGGAGATGCTCCCCCATATTCTTCACAATATCTCAAAACTTGACTATCCCAGGGAAAAACTGGATGTAAAGATCCTTATGGAAGAGGAGGATACAGAGACTTTGGGCAAGGCTAGAAAACTGGGCCTCTTCGGGAACATAGAAGAGATCATCTCACCGATGACCGAGGAGGAGTATAGAAAATTCCTTAGTATCTTCCATCCGGTTGTTGTCCCGAATGCAGAGCTGAAGACCAAGCCCCGGGCCTGTAATTACGGACTGAAACGATCACGCGGTGAGTTTGTGGTTATCTATGATGCCGAGGACTTCCCGGATCATGATCAGCTCAAGAAGGTGGTTCTCGCATTTCGCAAACTGGGCCCTGAATACGCGTGTGTCCAATGTCTGCTCAACTTTTACAACCCTCGGAAAAATATCCTCACCCGGTGGTTTTCTATTGAGTACTCGTATTATTATGACTATTATATCCAGGGCCTTGACAAAATCAATGCCCCGATCCCCCTTGGAGGGACAAGTAACCACTTTAGGATGAAGACGCTCCGTGAACTAGGAGCATGGGATCCGTTCAATGTCACTGAAGATGCTGACCTCGGGATGAGGATTGCCAGAAAAAAATACAAGACAGGGGTTCTGAACTCGCATACCTATGAAGAGGCAGTCACCAAAGTGCCGTCCTGGATCAAACAGCGATCCCGTTGGGTCAAAGGATTTGTCATCACCTGGTTTGTAACCATGCGGCACCCGATCCGGGTACTGCAGGACATCGGACTGAAGAATTATATCATCTTTCATACCGGGTTTGGGGGTAATTTCTACCTACCCCTGATGAACCTCTTCCTCTGGCTGGTCTTCATCGCCGGCTTTATAATTCCGGATTTCTTTTCCCGGTGGTTTGACTTCTGGCCATTTGCAGCCATCGCAGTGTTTAACCTGCTTGTGGGAAACCTCTTCTTCCTCTCGATGATGCTCCTGGCCACTTGGAAAGAGAAACAAAAGGATCTCCTCCTCTACTCACTCTTCTCCCCAGTGTACTGGATCCTGATGAGCATCGGAGCCTGGAAGGGAACCCTGCAGCTGGTTTTCAACCCTCATAAATGGGAGAAGACCGCTCACGGGGTTGCGGTGATCACCGATGATCTTATCCAATCCCATCCGGATGATTTTTCCAGGCCGGTAACCTGGATCGAGGTGAAGGCCCCTGAGGTGGAACATGGAAGCACCAAGGCAACAGTGCCCCAGATCGCCTTCTCAATCGGCCTGACCATCGTGCTGGTCCTTCTCGCTCTGGTTGTTTTCGGAGTCATCTCCTATGCACCGATATCAGATCATGTCACCATTAATAAGATCCCGGGACTATCCCAGGCAATAGCCCCGTACGAAGATTATATAGCAGGAAGAGAAGTACGCCTCCTCAATTATGAAGCACTTCCCGGTCCGCATCAGACTGCACCGCCGATAATCACGCGGGAGCCCAGGGTGACAGAGACGATAAAGCCACTGGTAGTTGATAGCCTTCCCCAGGACAGATCGGTCAGAACAATTATTTCAGATGCAGAACCAGGCATTGCAGCGAGATATGACCCGGTGGTAAATATCATTCTTATAACGGCAGAGAACCCAATCCCTATCGGAGATCATTATGAGATCCTGATACAGAATCAAGGTGCCATTCCCTCAACAATCCTGATGGAGCAGATCCCTGGAAGCATCACTATACCCGGAGGTTCCGGACCTGCTGATATCCTGATTTTCAGAGTGTATCAGACCGGAGCAAAGCTTCCGGTTCTACAGACCACAATCTGATACAAAAAATATTTTTTTACCTGCAGGTTGCGCAGGTTGCATTACAATCAGACGGAGAAAGGAGTGGCAGGGTCTGATTATAGAGGTATATTGCTTCATCAGGATACCCTGCCTCTGCAAGGGCCCGTGCCTTCCATTGTTTAAACTCCTGGTTTGAAGAATCAAAAGAGAGAGCCTTGGTAAAGTACTCGAGGGCTTTTCCAAAATTGTTAAGATGGTAATAACTCTGTCCCCCGAAGAACCAGGCCCAGCGGTTGCAGGGGAACCGTTCAAGTGACCGGTCAAACTCCCCTGCTGCAAGCTCATATCGGGTCTGGTTCAGATAGCAGGATCCCTTCACATAATAGGTCCAGGGAATAGCAGGGTCAAGTTGAATCCCTTTGTTCAGGTATGCCACTGCATACTCACATTGACCCAGTTTCTGGAGGATATCACCCCGGTAATAATATGCCCAGGCATTACCAGGATCAAGCAGGAGAACCTGATCAAAGCTGCAGAGTGCCTCCTGATACCGGGCAAGTTCATACTGAGCCATTCCCCGGTAGAACCATGTTGGTGCATTTTTTGGATCCATCACAACTGCCTGATCCAGGAACCTGAGAGCATCGCCAAATGCACGGTCAAGATAGGAGATAGCACCAAGGTTAAACCAGATCGTAGCATTTCGTGGGTTTTCTTTCAGCAGTCTCTCCTGAAGATCCTTATCCCAGGAGCCAGGATCCTGCGCTGACTTGATCTTCAGCCGTTGAGTGACAAAATCACGGGTAAAGGGATCACGCTCAATCGCCCGATCTATCGCAACCTGTGCTGCATCAAGTTCTCCAAGATGAGAGAGACTGATACTCTCCTCATACCAGGAGGCCGCTCTGCAGGGATCCAGTCTGATACTCTCGTTCAGGTGGACATATGCATCAGAGTACTGACCTGCCTGATTGAGGACACGGCCCCAGTTGTACAACGTCCATGCATTATTGGGGTTTTGTGATGCGGCTTTCTCATATGCCAGGAGTGCTTCATTATATTTCCCAAGGCCTTCAAGAGCACGGCCCCTCTCAAAATAGGCACCTGGATTGTCCTCATGGAGAGAGATTGAACGATCGAGGTATGCAAGGCCATCAGTAAACCTTCCTAAGTCAACAAGGGATCTCCCGGCAAAGTAATATGCATTAAAATTCGTATCATCACGACGGATTGCTTCTTCAAAGAGCGGGAGAGCTGTTTTCACATCCCCCTGATCCAGAAGCAGTCTGCCTTTATTGAAATATGACCAGGTGCTGTTTGGATCTACTAGCAGAGCATGCTGAGTATTGAGCCAGGTGAGATTATCCTGTTCTGATGATGCCAGAACCGGAGTATCATTCCTTCCCGTTGTATCAGCAGATACATTGTTAGTGACCCCTGAATCACTCCAGGAAGTGTTGTTAACGGCAGGAGCAATGACCGGTGCAGGCACCGCCATACCTTCCTGGTTCCGAGTAGTACACCCGGATATGAGAATTATCATGAGGATAAGGATCAGCAGTGGATACAGACGCATAACAGGGAATTGCCGGTACATCAGAAATACATTTGCATCTGATATACCGATTCTTCCTTCATCTCCCTGGTGCCTGGAACGGCAGGGAGAGTTTTACCACTGAAAAGTATGAGAGGAGCATCAGGATAACCGGAACAAAGATCAGGATAATCACTGCCATCCGGATGATCTTACTCTTAACCTTATGATAACAGTACACAGCGATGACCAGACATAAGAGGATCATCAGACCTTCAGTGGAGCTCATTGCCACATACTGATGGAAGATGAATGATCCTGCAAGATATCGTGTCAGGGCAGGAAATCCGAGATTTCCGGCAATTACTGCAACCAGACCAAGGATCAGATCAATAATAATTAATATTCCATTTCCTGCCGCCATAGATGTAACTTCCTCATTATAGCGAATATAGGTTGCGCCCTGATGTGAGGATCCATAAAGATATACCGAGAAGAGAGAGGTGGCCTCTCTTAACTCATAACATTAGAACTCACCCGGGTGATCGTCGTGCTCACATCAGGAATCAGAGCACCTGAACTGACCTGAGCATAATTTGCCGGATTCAGAGGCAGGACCATCTGCCGGTTAAAGTGCTCTATCTTACCCTTTTCTACCGTCCCGACATCAATATTTGCAGTGGTAAACTGGTACTCAGGCTTATCCTTTGGGGTTGAGAGAATTGCCAGGACAAGAACGCTATAGGCATTATTTCCCCCGATATTTGTAACATACATCTCAAGGTCATACGTTACGGTGCCAGCTGCTGGATCCTCGCTCACCTTGGTCAGGTTGGTCGTGATCTTCAGATCTGGATCTGCATACTTGGAGCATCCTGCAGCCATCAACAGAGAAACCAATACCAGACCGATAGCAGCGAGAAGAAGAACCTGCTTCATGCCCCGCCTCCGCGCCCGAGGGTGGTTATCTTCAGCTCAGCCTCACCAAGCCTATCTTCACACTGACGAATGAGCACCATTCCCTGTTCATACAATGAGATCATCTCATCAAGGCTTGTTTCACTATCTTCTATCTTGCGAACTATCTCTTTTAGCTCGGTAATCAGTTCCTCATACTTTCTCATCCTGTCGTACCTCCTGAATTGTTGCGCGTGCTTCTCCATCCCCAAACCTGAGTTGAACCTCATCCCCTGACGTCAGAAGAGTAGTGGTGCTGACAACCAGTCCGTCTTTGAGCACCATGCAGTATCCACCCCTGCAGGCAGCGTAGGGGCTGTGAGCCTCGATGAGAGCAGCTAGACTTGATAACGCCATCCGGTTATGATCAAACCTGGCTAAAGCACTCCTCTTCAATCGTCCCTCAAGATCTCGAAGGTTTCCCCATCGTTCAGGAATATCACGTCTTAACATTCCCGCCGGATTTTTTGCTTCTATCCTGGCTGAAAGACCCTGGAGAAGAACCCTCCCCCGATCCACGGTGAGGGATGAACGTCCGGTCATCCGGTCAGAGAGATCAACCAGATACTGCCGTCGTTCTGAGAGTACCCGCTCGATCCGCTCCACAGAGAGGCGCTCCCTGATATCATTCAGATCTTCCTGTGCCTGCTCAGTGCAGGAGAGAGTTCGCCGATAGATACGGGTCCGCAGATGATTCAGGGTCTCTATCTCCGTCTTCCGGTCAGGGACACAGAGTTCAGCAGCGTGGGATGGGGTGGATGCACTCCGGTCAGCAGCCAGATCAGCCAGAGTTATGTCAACCTCATGCCCAATTGCGGAAACCACCGGCACCGGGCAGGTTGCAATGGCCTCAACCACCACCGGATGATTAAAGACAAAAAGATCCTCATAACTCCCCCCACCGCGCCCAACAATCAGCACATCAACCTCACCGGCGACCGTACGGATTGCTGCAGCAATCTCCTCATGGGCACCAGGGCCCTGCACTGTGGTGGGAGAGAGGACTATCTCAACCGGGAACCTGCATGAGAGAACATTTCTGATGTCATGGATGACAGCCCCGGTTGAGGAGGTTACCACCCCAATTCGTACCGGATACGGGGGGAGCGCCCGTTTGCGGTCAGGAGAAAAGTATCCTTTGGCCGCGAGTTCGCGCTTCCACTGCTCAATCAGTAGTGCCTTTTCTCCGGCACCCGACTGCCACATCTGTGAGATTATCAGAGTATACTGACCATTGCGCTCATAATGATTCACCGAACCGAACGCCTCGACAAACATGCCATCAGAAGGCGTGAAGGGGAGATACCTGGCCTGATTCTTCCATATCGAGCACCGAATTGTGTACTCTTTCTCACCGCAGGTTTCAGAGAGTGAAAAGTAGAGATGGCCTGAACTGTGCCGCTTATAATTGGTAATCTCACCGGTGACCCTCAGGCCTTTCAGTTCTTCCCCTTCCAGCAGCCGGGTGATGGTTTGTGCAACCTGTGAGACGCTGAGCACCTTTGGCTCGACTATTGGACGTTTCACACTCCATTGGTCAAGGGTCAGCTGGTCCATCTTCTCTGAAGATTATTTCCGCAGGTATAGATAATCAATGGTTATGGAGATCTCCTTCTCTTCAATGTTCTTCCATGACCATCCCCTCCCCCTGATATGTTCAGCCGTAGAGAAAACCCAGGCTGACACCCTGGAATTCTGGCCTGAAACTCCGGACTGGTGGCTCGCAGGCCTTCCTATGGACTATCTTACCCGTACACTGGCTGCCCACCGGTTTACTTCCCCGCTCTCATTGCACGCCCCAGTCCTGGATCTCAATCCCTGTTCAATCAATCCTGATGTCGCGAAGGTCTCAACAGAGTGGGCATGCTGGTCAGTTCGACTGGCGGAACAACTGAACGCAGGAGTGTGCACCATCCACCCAGGAAGGAGAACCTCAAAACGGCCCCCGTCAGATACCGATTACCGGCGGCTGGACCAGATGCTTGACACTATTGCTCCTCTTGTAAAAGAGTCTGGAACCAGAGTCGCAATAGAAAATATGGAACCCCAGGTGAATGCCCTACTGAGTACCCCGGCTGAAATCGCCCGCCTCCTTGATGAACGGGAATGGCTCTCATTCACCCTTGATGTCTGCCATGCCTCCTCCCAGGGGCCAGAAGGCCTGTCAGAGTTTATCACCGTCGGTGACGACCGGATTGTAAACGTCCACCTCTCCGGAGCCTCGGGGTATCAGATGCATCTGCCGGTATATGGGAATGAATGGGCAGAAGTTGCGATAAAAACACTCCTTGAGGCCGGATATGATGGCCAGGTCACCCTCGAGATCAATGACCTTTCAGTACAAACTCCACTAAATGCTGATGAGAAGATATCAGTTATCGCCAGAGATGTTGCCTGTATCCGCAATTACTCAGGGTGAAGACTTATTTAGGGAGACAGATGGATAATATACCCAATAAGATCAGTAAATCGAGCCTGTACTGTTTACTGATGTGCCGAAGTTACGGCGTGATCGGTTAATGATGGAATATTACCTTTATATCTTAATTTTTGTACTCACCCTCATTGGTTCTGCTTTTTTTTCAGGATCAGAGGTCGCTCTCTTCTCAATTACCCGCGCAAAAGTGAGAACGCTGGTAAATGAGAATGTGCACGGGGCAACTGCCCTCGCAGATCTGAAACAGAATCCAAACCGGTTTCTCATCACAATTCTGATCGGAAACAATATCGTCAACATTCTGGGCGCATCAGTTGCAACTGCTGTTGCAATCTCTCTCTTTGGTGAGGGTGGATTTGCAATAACACTCTCAACAATTGTGGTGGTGATACTGCTCCTCATATTTGGTGAGATTGGACCGAAGATGTATGGAAGCCGCCATGCCGCCCGTGTTGCGCTTTCAGTATCACCTACAATCACCCTTCTTTCCCGAATATTCAAGCCGATCATCTGGGTGTTTGATCACATCGCCGGGAAGATGACCGGAGGTACTCCGTTCCCTCACCATATGATCACTGAAGAAGAGATCAAGGAGTGGATCGATGTAGGTCAGGAAGAAGGTACCATCGAAAAGGATGAACAGGAGATGCTTCATTCAGTCTTTGAGTTCGGCGATACCAGGGTCAGGGAAGCGATGACACCCCGGATTGATGTAATTATGATCGAAGATACCGCATCACCCCAGGAAGCACTGGCGGTCTTTAAAGAGACCGGGTTTTCCCGGCTCCCGGTATACCACGAAAACATCGATACCATCAGAGGAATCCTCAATATCAAGGATGCCTTTGCGATGGTCACCGATCAGCGTCTTCATATTCCAATCACTGATATCTGTTCAGAGCCGTTCTTTGTCCCTGACACGAAAAAGATCGATGAGACTCTCCGTGAACTGAAGATCAAAAAGAACCATATGGCCATCGTTCTTGATGAGTACGGTGCATTTGACGGGATCATCACCATTGAAGATATCCTTGAGGAACTGGTCGGCGATATCCAGGATGAATTCGACACCGATGAACCTGAACTGATCAGGATCGCTGAAGGAGTTTACTCGGTAGATGCCAGGTTATGGGTTGAGGATCTAAACAAGGACCTGGTCCTGGATCTGCCGATCAGCGAGACATATGAGACCATCGCCGGCCTAATCATCGACAGGCTTGGCCATATCCCAAAGATGGGTGAATCCTGTGAATATAAGGAAGAAGGGGTCAGACTGATTGTAATTCAGATGAAGGGAAAACGAATCACACGGATTAAACTCATCCTTATAAAGCATCCAGAAAAAAAGGAACGGACGACCTGATGACTGAATCAGCAGGATCATTTGTGGTGCTTGCTTCAGGGCGGGGTTCAAACTTTCAGGCAATCATTGACCGGATTGCTGACAGATATATCCCGGCTACCTGCTCAGCACTCATCACAGATAACCCTGATGCTCTGGCAATTAAGCGTGCAACAGAGGCAGGAATTCCGATCGAGGTGGTCAATTTTCGATCCTTTGCCGGGAAAGAACAGTATGAAGCTGCCCTCATCGCAGCGATTGAACGATATGAACCTGCTCTGGTCGTCCTTGCCGGGTACATGCGGATTCTAGGCCCGGGAATTGTCAGGGCATATGCAGGGAGGATGATCAATATCCATCCATCGCTCCTTCCGTCATTTCCAGGGCTTCATGCCCAGGCACAGGCGATCACCTATGGAGTGAAGGTAGCCGGATGCACCGTTCACTTCGTAACCGATGAGATGGATGCCGGACCAGTGATCATCCAACGTACGGTCCCGGTCATGGATGGTGATGATGCAGATCGCCTGAGTGATCGGATCCTGGAGCAGGAGCATCAGGCGTTTCCTGAAGTGATAAAGCTCTGGTTTGAGAAGAAACTGAGCGTAGAGGGGAGAAGAGTCATCATATCAGAATCCGGAAACGGTGCGAGCGCTCCCCGGGAGCGGTGATGAGCCGGCGGCGCCAGAAGAGTGATAGGCGTCCTCTTGCAAACGAGCGGATACAGATCCTCTTTATCCAGGCAGCCAGATTCTTCACAGAAAACCCCGCCTGGAGCAACCGGTGTGTCGATCTTGCGCGCCGGATCGCCATGAAGGAAAGGGTCAGAATTCCGCGCGATCTGCGACGCCAGTACTGTCGGCATTGTTATACATACTTTAAGCCCGGAGTCACCGTTCGTACACGGATACATCGCGGAAGGGTTGTTGTTACCTGCGAATCCTGCGGGTATCAGCGCCGATATCCTTTGATACGGAACAGAACATGAGTCAGGAACCATTACGGAAACAGAGACGATTAAAGCCCGGGAAGGCTGCTAAAGTGAGTACTCCCGGCGGATATCACGACCTGAAACCCACAATATGGGTGGGAAAAGGTGGACTCGGCGGGACGATAATTGAGGAAATTCGCAGCCAGATTAAAACCAGAAAGAAGATTAAAGTCAAATGGCTTGCTTCTACCGATATCGATCCGGCAGCAATAGCCATGGAGAGTGGGACAGTCCTGCTCCAGGTGCGGGGACGGACGATGGTTCTTGGAGAGAAGGGATCCTCCTGAACCCGGATCCTCGAAATATATAAGAATCCCTCATACGAATAAGTAGAGACTACTATCTACCCTTGAGAGTGTGAACTATCGATGACTACGGTATATGATGTTCCGGCTGACAAGCTTATTATCAGGGCTGCAGCGGAACTGAAGGAAAAACCTGAAATAACTGCCCCAGACTGGGCAGCTTTTGCGAAGACCGGTGCCCATAAACAGATGCCACCCGAAGATCCCGACTGGTGGTACATCAGGGCGGCAGCAGTTCTGAGACGTGTATACGTTGACGGACCGGTTGGTGTAGAACGTATGCGCTCAGCATACGGCGGCGTCAAGAACAGAGGTTCCAAACCAAGCAAGACCGTAAAAGGCAGCGGATCCATCCTGAGAAAGGCAGTCCAGCAGCTCGAGGCAGCAGGGTACATTGCCAGGCAGAAAGGCGGCAGAGTCGTCACTCCGGCAGGTACCTCATTCCTTGACGGTGTTGCATACAGCGTAACCAAAGATACCGTATAAGCCAGAGGTGTTACCGGATGGGAGATGACGACCAACTAGCCGATATCCGCCGGCGCAGGATGATGGAGATGCAGCAACAGGCTGCTTCTCAGCAGGATGAAGCTGAACGACAGAAACAGTATGAGTCACAGATTCATTCAGTTCTGATGCAGATTCTGGAACCTGAGGCCCGAGAACGGCTCAATACGATCAAATTAACCCGCCCGGATTTTGCAAAATCGGTCGAACAGCAGCTGGTCATGCTTGCCCAGAGTGGCAGAATTCAGAAAAAGATCAATGACGATCAGCTGAAAGTCATCCTCAAACAGGTAATCCCGGCGAAGCGTGAGTTTAACATCCGGCGTAAAGGATGAGAGCAGGCATCCTGTTCTCTGGCGGGAAAGACAGTTCACTGGCAGCAATTCTGTTGTCTGAACACTATGAGGTCGAACTGAATACATTCATTTTCGACCCTGATACGTCATTGCCGCATATTGAACAGGCTGCAGAATCACTTGGACTCCCTCACCATATCTGTTCATTTCCCAATGATCTTCTTGATGAGATCGTGGAGATGATCGTCAGGTGCGGGTATCCGGGCGATGCAATCCAGCGGGTCCACCGGGAGGCGGTCCATACGCTCTGCAAACAGTATGAAGTGATCGGTGACGGCACCAGGTTTGGCGACCGGGTACCACTTCTGACCGATGATGAAGTACGCAGTATTGCAGACCGTTATGGATGTTCCTATGTACGTCCGCTCATCGGATATCCGAAGCGGGAAGTACAGCGGCTGGCTGCCAGGTATCTTACGGTATTATACGGAGAGACCGGGCAGATCCGCAGTGGGGACTATGAGCATGAGATCAGACGGGAGCTTGATGCACGGGGAATCTCGTCAGCATCACTCTTTCCGCAGAACCATGAGCAATCCCTCGTGACCGCGAAACGGTCATCTGGAGACAGAGCATGAGTAAAACAACAAAGTGCCGGAAGATCCGGCTTTCAAAGAAGACCCAGCAGAACCGCCGTGTTCCGCAGTGGGTAATGGTAAAGACAAAAAGGCAGGTCATGACCCATCCCAAGCGGCATAGCTGGCGCCGGAGCACTCTGAAGGTGTAGATATCATGGTAGATAAGCTGAAAGAGCAGGTATACGTAATTCCGCTGGGTAAAGTCAGACGCGTTCCGAAATGGAGACGCAGTGCCAAAGCAATGAAAGATATCAGGGAATTTCTCGAACACCACATGAAGAGCGAGAATGTTAAACTTCATGCCACGATCAACGAAAAGATCTGGTCGAGAGGGTCCCAGAAGCCGCCAGCACGTATCCGTGTCCGGGCCATGAAGCTCGAAGACGGACAGGTTCAGGCGGAACTGGCAGAGGAGTGAGATGGACCGGACGGTCTCGATAGCAGGCGACCCCCATATCGGCGTATTTACCCGCGTCTTTGAGGATATCGCAATAATACCACCAGAAGCTCCGGAAGAACTGGAGCAGTCCTACCGTGAGGCTTTTGGCGTTGAGGTTCTGAGGACAACTCTTCAGGGGAGCCCAATCATTGGCTCACTCATCTCAGGTAACAGCAACGGATTTGTTGTTACAGGTCTTGCAACAGAGAAAGAACTCTCGGTATTGTCTGAATACCGGGATATTTATCTCCTTGAGACAGGTATGAATGCAGCAGGGAATGTAATACTTGCATCTGATCACTTTGCTGCAGTTCACCCTGAGATGGAACGCCGGGTCCAGGGTGAGATCAGTGAGTTTCTGAAGGTACCGGTCATCCCTCTTACCCTTGGTGCAATCAAGGTAGTTGGAATGGCTGGTGTTGCCACGAACAAAGGTATCGTGGTGAGCCCGAAAAGCAGCGTATCTGAGATCACTGCCCTTGAAAAGGTAAGTAATCTGCCGGTCGGGAAAGGCTCTGTTAATATGGGAAGTGCCATGGTCGGGACCGGCCTGGTTGCAAACAGCCGTGGATACCTCGCCGGAAATGAAACGAGCGGGTATGAACTCGGAAGAATAGAAGATATATTCGGATTTGAGGACTGATTGTCATGGAAGAGAAGCAGTTTGAAGTAAAAGGAGAATACCGGGAGGGGCAGACATACAAGCCATACTCCAAAGTCATCTCCGCACCAAACGAGAAACAGGCGCAGGAGCGGATTTTTAACATTTTCGGAAGCAAACACCGGCTAAAACGCCAGTACATCAAGATCAGCACGATCTCTGAGTTCGTGGGTGAGTAATCCGATGGCCCCCGTTGATCCCCGCGAAGTTCAATCCCTTCAGGCATACCTGAACCAGTACAACCAGCAGGCCGAGGTCTATTCACGGCAGCTCGGGATGATGGAAGAGGGGATCCGTGAGGGGAACGGATCGATCGAGACTCTGAAATCACTTGCTGAGGCAGGGGATGCATCTGTGCTCATGCCAATCGGTGGCGGACTGAATGTTCGTGCACGAATTGAGCACCCTGATGAAGTGTATGTAAATATCGGGTCAGAGATCATTCTGCAGAAGACCAATGAAGGGGCGATAAGTTACCTGCAGGACCGAATCACCGAAATGGAGGCATCAGCAAAGAACCTTACTGAGGTCCTCCAGAAGATCGATGCCCAGGTAAAAGATATCTCAAAGAGGCTTGAGCAGCTCTATCGCCAGTCACAGGAAGAGCAGGGCTCCGGCGGGGCGCCACCCCGCTAAGGGGAAGGCATACACGGGTGATCCGTGATGTTCAAAGCCCTTAAAGAGAAACTCTCTTCTGTAAGACAACGGCTTGAGAACACGATCGGAGAACAGCCACCCGCTGATATTCCGATCTCTCCTGCTGCCCCAGATACAGTACCTACTATTCTCACTGATGTAACCGATGCACCACCGGTTTCTGCCGAATCACCTGCTCCGGTAATAGCTGAGAAAGAGAAGAGAGCACCGTCATTCACTGACAAGGTAGTTTCACTGGTCAGAGACCGTGAATTCATCATATCCCAAAAGGACATAGAAGAGCCACTGAATGAACTGGAGATGGGCCTGCTTGAGAGTGATGTCGCCTTTTCTGCAACTGAGACGATTCTTTCCCGAATCAGAGAAGATCTGACTGGTTCTAAACGAAAGATCGGTACTTCAGTTGGTGCTATTGTTACTGCCTCATTAGCAGATGCGCTCCTTGCGGTCCTTGGCGAGGGAATTGATATCCTTGAATTTATCAAAACCCATGAAAAACCGGTAAAAATACTCTTTACCGGCGTCAACGGAACCGGTAAGACTACCTCAGTAGCAAAAGTAGCCAGTTATCTGACAAAAAACGGTCTTACTGTTGCAATTGGGGCCGGTGACACCTTCAGGGCCGGCGCCATTGAACAGATAGATGTCCACGGGGAGCGACTTGGCATCAAGGTCATTCAGCACCAGGAAGGGTCTGATCCTTCAGCAGTCCTCTTTGATACGGTCCAGTATGCAAAAGCACACGGAATTGATGTCGTTCTCGGCGACACTGCCGGCAGATTCCATAACCGGGTTAACCTGATGAACCAGTTGAGCAAGATCAGACGGGTTATTCAGCCTGACCTGATTGTGTACGTAGATGAAGCAGTCGCCGGAAACGATGCAGTCATCAGGGCTGAGGAGTTTGCCAAATCTGTGGGGATGGATGCCATCATGCTCACCAAGGTTGACATGGATCCCAAAGGAGGAGCAGCGATCTCCATTGCCCAGGCAGTAGGAAAACCTCTCCTCTTCATCGGGACCGGCCAGGGGTATGATGATATCATGCAGTTTGATCCAAAAGCGGTTGTAGAGGATCTCCTCTCTGGTGATGTCTGATGTTGGGAAATCTTGGATCTAACCTCAAGGATGCTCTGAAGAAACTCGCCGGAAAGACGGTGATCGATCGGGCTGCGGTTGAGGAACTGGTAAAGGATCTTCAGCGTGCCCTGCTTCAGGCAGATGTGAATGTCAAGCAGGTAATGCAGCTCTCCCAGACGATCAAGAAACGTTCCCTTGACGAAGAACCACCCAAAGGGGTGACCGCACGGGAGCATGTACTCAAGATCGTATATGAGGAACTGGTCAGGCTTGTCGGAGGAAAAGTCAATGTACCGCTCGAACGTCAGACTATCCTCATGGCAGGACTGCAGGGGTCAGGAAAGACCACCACGACTGCAAAGATAGCCAAATTCTTCAAGAAGAAAGGGCTCAGGGTCGCGGTTATCTGTGCTGATACCTTCAGACCAGGGGCATATACTCAGATCAAGACACATTGTGACCGGATCAATGTCACCTGCTTTGGAGATCCGACTCAGACTGACGCACGTACAATCGTCGCTGACGGTCTGAAGCAGCTGAAAGAAGAGGTTATCATCGTTGACACTCAGGGGCGTCATGCTCTTGAAGATGGACTGATCCAGGAGATCATTGATCTGAACGAGATGACAAAGGCCACACACCGGTGGCTGGTTCTTGATGCTGCACTCGGCCAGCAGGCACGCGAGCAGGCACGGGCCTTCCATGAAGCGGTCAACATTGACGGAGTCATCATCACCAAGATGGACGGCACGGCAAAAGGTGGTGGTGCTCTCTCAGCAGTTTCAGAGACAGAATCCGGGATCGTCTTCATCGGTGCCGGTGAGACCATCGATGATCTCGAGTTGTTTGATCCTGACAGCTTCATCTCACGCCTCCTCGGCATGGGTGATCTAAAAGCTCTTGCGGAACGGGTACAGGAGAGCATCAGTGAGAAGGATGTTGATGTCAACGCCATGCTCTCAGGCAAGTTCACCCTTCGGGACATGTACCAGCAACTCGAAGCAGTAAAGAAGATGGGTCCGCTCAAGCAGGTGCTCAGCATGCTTCCGCTCGGAGGAATGGAAGTTCCCAGCGAGGCGATTGATGTTACCTCAGACAAGATGAACCGGTACCGGGTGATCATGGACTCGATGACCAGCACTGAACTGGATGATCCATCGGTCATGAACGGATCGAGGATTCATCGGATCGCCATGGGAGCAGGTGCCACTCTTGAAGAGGTGCGCGAACTTATCAAATACTACAAGATGATGAAACGTACCTTTAAAAGCCTGAAAGGAGGGGAGAAGGGGATCCAACGGATGATGAAGAAATTTGGCCGCTTCTCCTGATCCTATGATCTCTTTTGCAATTGCAGGTCATCTTGCCCGGACCGATGGATCATTCAGTCTGAATGATCTGCCTGGATCAGGGGGCAGGATGGATCTCCTCTGCCGGTGTGTGCAGGCATCACTTTTTCTCTCCCATGGTATCAGAGAGGAGGCCTCCTGCCTGCTCATTATGTCAGGGGGGCCGGGATCAGCAAAGATAGTTAGGTTTGATGGGGCCACCGTTCGCAGCCTGAGCCCTGATGAACGGAGTTCTGCATCGCTTATCAAGAAGGCACTCAGCCTCCCGGCAGGGACCCTCTTTCGTGAATCAACCCCCGGGGTGTCAGTCAGGAAAGGGGGGATCAGTGAACTCCTGGAAACCGGAACCCGATGGGGTATCCTTGATGAGGGGGGATCTGATATCAGGAAGGTCCAGACCTGTGATCTCCCTGATGCCTTTATCCTCTCAGATCACCGGAATTTTACCCCTGAAGAAGAGGAACAGATGCAGGATCTTCCCAGATTCTCACTGGGACCCAGGATTCTTCATGCTGATCATGCGATTGTGCTACTCTGGAATGAGATAGACCGGAGGAGAGCGGGATGGAACTGACTGAATTAAACCAGAAAATACAGGAATACGGCGTCATCTGTGATCACTGTCTCGGCAGATTTGTCGCAAAACGGTCTTTCGGCCTCTCTAATGATATGCGGGGAAAAGCGATCCGGATCGCATCCGCACTTGAACTGAATGAACCATACGCCCCCCCGGCTGAACCGTGTTGGATATGCAACAACTTCTTTGAGCATACCGCAGAATGGGCAGACCGGGTCATTACAGCACTTGAAGGGATCGAATGCCATACGTTCCTTATCGGATCCAAGGTACCCCCGCTGATCGCTGAGGCTGAGGAGATGGTCTGGAGTGATCTCTCACTCCATGATCCTGAACCACTCAAGTCTGAGATCAACCGTGAGGTTGGAAAAGCAGTCTCTGCTCTGACCGGCCTTGATGTGAACCTCAAGATTCCGGACGTGGTCGCGGTCCTCAACCTCACTGACGAGGCGATCGAGGTGCAAATCCGCCCGGTTTTTATCTATGCCAGATACCTCAAGTACGAACGGGGGATCCCACAAACCCACTGGCACTGTGGCAGATGCCGGGGTGCCGGATGCGAAGTATGTAATGGAACCGGGAAACAGTACCAGGATTCGGTTGAAGAACTGATCGGGCGCCCACTTATTGAGATATTTAAGGGTACCGGGGCCACTCTTCACGGAGCCGGCAGAGAAGATATCGATGCCGTCATGCTTGGTACAGGAAGACCATTTATCATTGAGATATCAGAACCCAGGGTGCGTACTGCGGATCTGGCGGTCCTTGAAGCTGTAGTGAACCAAACGGCAGAAGGCCGGGTTGGTATCAGGGATCTCAGGTGGACCGAGCGCACCGAAGTGGAAACCCTTAAGTCGCACAAAGGGCATAAAAAATACAGGATTCTGGTCGATATAGACGGTTCCTTACCTGAAGAGAACCTCACTGCAGCAGTAAAACAGTTGTCGGGTGCCACGATACAGCAGCGCACCCCGGCACGGGTCGCCCACCGCAGGGCAGATAAAGTGCGAGAGAGGATCGTCCTCGATATCAGCTGTACCGGTCGTGATGGCAGCCTCTATATCATTGAGGTCTCCGGAGAGGCAGGCCTGTACATTAAGGAGTTGATATCAGGTGATCAGGGACGGACCACGCCCAGTCTATCAGAGATCCTGGGAACACCGGCACGGGTTGTGCAACTTGATGTTGTAGACGTGCAGGGAACAGAGTAGGTGAATCAATAATGGCACTTCACAACGGACCAAGAAAAAAGACCCGGTATAAATTTAAGAAAGACCTGAGAAAACGCGGCGTTCTGCCGGTTACCACCGTCATCCAGCAGTTTGATATGGGCCAGAAGGTTCACATCGTCTGTGAGCCCAGCATCCAGAAAGGGATGCCCCACGCACGGTTCCACGGAAAGACCGGTTCAGTCATTGGTCGCCGTGGTCGTGCATGGATCGTTGAGATCTATGACGGGAACAAGCTCAAGACTATCATCTCCCGCCCCCAGCACCTTAAGGCGCAGCAGTACTGAAGCAGAAGGAACAGGTCGGTTGGCATGAAGATTAAAGGAATTATCAAACAGGATGCTATCACGATCCCTGAACTGAAAGAGGATCTCCTCAATGTAGAGGCAGTTCGTCTTGAGAAAGGGAAAGAGATGTCGTACGAACTCAGACGGAGCATCGAGCATGCCAACCAGATCTCGCGGACCTCTGCAGGGAAGTCAAGAAATCTGGTTGAGGCTCTCCTCCTGGTCGATAAGGTCAAGCCTGATGTGGCTTATCGAATCGCTAACACGATGCCCCGTACTCGCGATGAGGTAAGGGCAGCGTTTGGCAAGGACAAGTTTGCACACACTACCGAGGAACTTGACCAGATAATCGACCTCGTGATGACCCATTTTAATTAAGGGATATCATGAAGGTCGAAAAGAAGGAGAATAGTGCTATCTTACTTGATATCCTACTCAAGGGATATCCTGATGACCCTCGGCCGATCTATAAGCGTGAGCCGGTTGTTCAGGCGATCGGAGTTGAACAGTTCAAACTGCTTGAACTGATCCCAAAGACCCTTGATATTGCAATCGGAGACCTCGTCTATATCGGGAGTGGCGAGCGTGATAAGATCGAACGGGTAAAACGGCGTATCAGTTACCATGAGCTGACTCATGGAGCTACTACTGAACTTCCTTTCGTGATCGAGAAGATCGTAAAAGAGCGGGAGAAAGAGTATGTGGACTTTTACAACAAGTCCATCTCAATCACGCCCAAACTCCATATGCTCTCTCTCCTTCCCGGCATCGGTAAGAAGCTGATGTGGGAGATCATCGAAGACCGTGAGAAGAAGCCGTTTGAGAGTTTTGCAGACATATCAGCACGGATTAAATCAATCCCTCACCCTGAGAAGATGATCCTCAACCGGATCCTGCAGGAACTTCAGGATCAAACGGTAAAATACCATCTTTTCACAACACGATGAGAGCATACCGGGACCAGCACTTTCTCAGCGATCCGCATGCTGTGGCTCGGATCGCTGAGGTTCTTGAGGTATCAGGCCGAAAGGTGCTGGAGATCGGCCCTGGTCGTGGTGTCCTCACCCGTGCTCTGCTGAGTCGGGGTGCACAGGTTACCGCAGTTGAGATCGATACTCAGCTGGTTACCTTCCTTTCTCACGAATTTGCTCCTGCAATCGCTGATGGCTCTTTTGTGCTCATTTCTGGTGATGCAACCAGGGTACCATTGCCACCCTTTGATATTGTCGTAGCAAACCTACCATACTCAGTCTCATCCAAGATAACGTTTCGTCTGCTTGACATTGGATTCGAGGCTGCAGTCCTGATGTACCAGAAAGAGTTTGCTGACCGAATGCTGGCTCCCATCGGAACAAGGGATTGTGGCCGTCTCTCAGTGATGCTCCAGACATTTGCCAGGGCCTCCCGCTGCTTTGATCTGCCGCCCGGTTCTTTTTCACCGCCTCCCGAAGTTCATTCTTCAGTAGTGTGGATAGAGCCCAGAGCTCCGCTCTTTCCGATAACCGATCGAAAAATCTATGCTGATCTCGTCAGAGTTCTGTTTGCCGGGCGACGAAAGACGGTGCGAAGTATTCTCAAAGGGTCAGGAGGGATATTTGGAACAGGACGGGTTGATCAGCTCCTGTCCGGAGTGGACCCTGCTATCCTGGGCTCCAGGCCTGAGGAACTCTACCTTGAAGACTATGCAACCATCACCAATCTTCTTGCAGCCTGATCCTGCACAGGTCTATCAACCGGCTGAGGACTCATGGTTTCTCCTGAAAATTTCAACCAATGAGATACAGGCACAGGATCGGGTTCTTGAGGTAGGGGTTGGCAGCGGGTATATTCTCTCTCATCTCCCATCCTGCCTGATGAAGGTAGGTACTGATATCAATCCCCATGCGGTGCAGATGGCATCACAGAGAGGGATACCGGTGATAAGAACTGATCTGGTCCAGGGTATCAAGGGAGAGTTTGATCTCATACTCTTCAATTCCCCGTATCTCCCGACAAAACCCAATGAACGGATCGATGACTGGCTTGAGTACGCTCTTGACGGGGGGCCGGATGGAAGATCGGTGATCAATCGTTTCTTGACTGATATTCGTCAGGTTCTTGCACCTGGGGCAAGGGTGCTCCTGCTTATATCCTCGTTGACCGGCAGAGAAGAGATTATAACCCTGACAAGTCAAAAAGGGTTCTGGTGCTCAGATATATTGACTGAACCGGTTGAAGGAGGAGAGCGCCTAATCATCCTCAAACTGGTCAGAAAGGTAGAGAATAGTGAAGCGGACTAAACCCGGTTTACTGCATATTGGTATATCGTTTCATTATCTCTTCAATACTACAGTGTTTCTGCTCTATAAGCGCTGATATCACAGAGTCTGCAAAGACCATCGCTGAAGTCTCAAAGAGGGTCCCAAGCGGGGTTGACGGATCAGCCATCGAACGGTGTTCACCCCTGAGCTGACGGAGCGCAAAGTGATCAGATCCCGAGTAGATACTCTCATCATCAGTTTTGAGGTACACCAGACAATCTGCAAGAACAGTCATGGGATTGTTCTTTGTTCCGGTGATCACGCAGACTTTTCCCCCAATCTTCCGGGTTGTCTCGCATGCCTCTAGTATAGACTTTGTCTTCCCTGACCCCGAAAATGCGACCATGGTGTCTTTTGTATGTAATGAAGGGGTTACGGTCTCTCCAACCACATAGGCTTTCAGTCCGAGGTGCATCAGGCGCATTGCGAAGGCTTTAGCAACAAACCCCGATCGGCCAGCACCGGTAACAAAAATGCGATCAGCCCCGTTGATCTCAGTGAGAAAACACTCAACCTGATTCATATCAATTGACCGGGCAACCACTTCAATCCGGGCAACCATCTTCAGCATCAGTTCCCGGAGCGGATAGCATTCGTCCATGAATAGGTAAGTATGATCCTGTGTATCTCAAATACATACCGATCCACAGGTTGAGTGATCAGATCCTAACAACATTGGAGTAAATGTCCTACCTGTAAGTCAACGAGTTCATTTCACGATTTTTGATATCAGAAGATATCCTGCATATTTACAACCCAGAATCGACTATTCAGCAAGTACTCAACTGAAATCGGAAGTCCTATCTTCGTAGGTAACATTATCATCTCAATGTATCAGGGAGTACTCTCGCAATAATTTTGTGATATTCTCCCTTAGGATAGGAATATCTCTGATGATCATCTCCCAAATAATATCTGGATCTACAGAAAAGTACTAATGAACGAGGATATTCCTCATCCCAATAACTCCTTTCCATGGAATCGCTGATTCAGTATCATGGATTTCTTTTGACATCGCCCGACATGCTTCTCCAATTATCTGGAGATGATGCACAGCCCATACCTGCACAAATTCATTAGATTCAAAAACCTCTCTCCCTTTGGATGTGTATTTCTCAATAGCATCAATCGAATCAAGGATATCCAGAAGGAGATCGGTATCTGACCTCATATGTAAACAGCGTCTTTCAGTACCCGTTCACGGATACGATTCTTCAGCCCTTTTTCTGTGAGGATATCTACTTTACATCCGAGAAGATCCTGAAGATCCATAAGGAGAGACCCCAGATCAAGGAGGCTTTTTCCTTGCTCCATATCAACCAGAAGATCGATATCACTCATCGGAGTATCATCTCCTCGTGCAACAGAGCCACATAATCTGATATTGTATGCCCCATACCGGGAAGCAATTGCTAATATCTCTTTTCGGTTGCGAACAATGAGTGGGCGATGCCCAATCCACCGTTCACCATCTATCTGAGTAGGTATGGATTCAGATGACATTCTGCCTCTTCTTCCTGTCTTTGCGATATAATGTATCAATATTTCAGGGAAATATTTATTCTTCTTCGATAACGACCAGAATTATTCATCTAACGGCCTCTCCGGTGAACCGCTCAATTTCTAATCATAATGGTTCCCATTATGATTAGAAATTGAACACTTCTTACCTGCTGAGGGTTAATGTCTGAAGAACCTGACCCCGGTGAAGACCATTGCCATATTGAGCCGGTTCGCTTCAGCGATAACCTCATTATCCCGAATTGAACCGCCAGGCTGAATCAGCGCGGTAGCCCCGGCCTCTGCAGCAACCTGCAGGGTGTCGGCAAACGGAAGGAAGGCATCCGAGGCCACTGCAGATCCTTTCAGGGGTCTTGTCGCTTTAGAGATGGCAATTTTTGCAGCATCAACCCGGCTCATCTGACCGGCACCAATTGCAAGAGCACCTGTTGCATCCGCAAAGATGATCGCGTTGCTCTTGGTATGACGACAGATCTTCATCGATATCTGCATTGCTGCCTCTTCTTCAGCTGTCGGATCCCGGTCAGTGACCACATGCCACTCCTCACGGAAGGCAGGAGTACGCTGGAGCAGGGCCCCACCATCTATGGTCCGGATCTCCTCCTGACCAACCGGTTCGGGTAGGATCAGAACGCGGAGGTTCTCTTTCCCGGCAAGGATAACTCGAGCCTCACCGGTAAATGAAGGGGCCATCAGTACCTCTATGAATGTTCCTGCAATCTCTGTAGCAAGATCTACCCCGACCTCACGGTTCACAGCAACAATGCCTCCGTATGCTGACACCGGGTCAACATCCCGGGCTGCAATATACGCTTCCTTCACACTTTTTCCGGTGGCAACCCCGCAGGGATTGTTATGCTTGACAATGACCGCAGCACATTCCTGAAACTCTCTGAGCAAGGAGACCGCAGAGTCAAGATCCAGGTAGTTGTTGTATGACATCGCCTTGCCCTGAACCGGAACTGCCCCGGCAATCCCTTCAATCCCATAGACAGCAGCCTCCTGATGAGGATTTTCGCCGTATCGGAGCGTCCGGCCATTTCTGAACTGAACTGAGATAACCTCAGGGAACCCGCCGTCAAGGGAATGAAGGTAGTTACTTATTGCACTATCGTAGGCGGCCATCCTGGCAAAGACCTTCTTTGCCAGAGAGAGGCGGAGGTCGTACCTGGTATCACTACCTGACCTGACAGCATCCATAATGAGGAGGTAGTCTGCGGGATCGATAACTACCGTCACATCACGAAAGTTTTTGGCTGCAGCACGGATCATGGTCGGACCCCCGATATCGATGAACTCAATCAGTTCATCAAGAGGGAGCGCCTGGGCTGCCATCTCCTCGAAAGGATAGAGATTGACCACAAGGAGATCGATGGGGCCAATATTATTCTCAGCCATCTCCGCTTCATCCTTCCCCCGTCTCCCAAGCAGGCCACCATGTATGCGAGGATGTAAGGTCTTGACCCGGCCATCCATCATCTCAGGGTGTCCAGTATAAGTCGAGACCTCGATAATCGGAATTCCAGCTTTCTCAAGGGTCTTTGCCGTCCCCCCTGAACTTATTATCTCTACTCCTGCAGCAGTGAGCACCCGCGCAAGATCGATGATTCCCTCTTTATTCCAGACCGAGAGTAACGCACGCTTCATGAGGTTATACTGGTATCTTCTCAGTAATGAGGATAATGCAGAATTGGCAGAGTGAAGGCTTACCAGGATTCAAAAATTGGGTATTATGAGGGAGTGAGACTTCATCTTCGGGCTCGTGCACACAATATTGCAACCACAGCAAGCACTGGGATGATGATAATTCCGGGGAACGGAGATTGCGCGGTCTGGGTTGCTCCAGGGCCGGGTGGACGGGGAAGGGGTGTACGGGTAGTCCGGGTCGTTACCTCCCGGGTTGCTTCTGAGGTCGGTTCTGCGGTCTCAACACTGGTGACAACTCTCGTTGGAGTGGTCGTAACCCGTTCCGTCATCTTTTCTGTGGGCGTGCTGGTTGTCTTCACCTTCTTTGCCGAAGTTTCTTCAGGAGTTGGCTCATCAGTTGGTGTGCTGGTTGTCTTCACCTTCTTTGACGAGGTCTCTTCAGGAGTTGGCTCATCGGTCGGTGTGCTGGTTGTCTTCACCTTCTTTGATGAGGTTTCTTCAGGAGTGGGTTCATCAGTTGGTTTGCTGGTTGTCTTCACCTTCTTTGACGAGGTCTCTTCAGGGGTAGGCTCATCAGTCGGAGTTGATGTAGCCTTACCCGTACTCTCTGCCTTCAGTTCGCCATCCTTCTTTGTGTCTTTGGTGGAAGGCTTTGGTGTCTCTTCAGAACCAGGCTTCACCTCAGTTTTTCCAAGCCGGTAGGTCTTCTCTTCAGAATAGGTTCCCCCGCTCTTCGGATTGGTATCATTGATCTTATTTACATTGGTGGTGACCGAGAGAGTATACTCGCCATCGGGGAATTTCTTGCTGTCTGTGGTGTCCCAGACAGCCCCCGTATCATAGGGGGAGGTATAGACAAACACCTTGTCAAGGTTAAAATTCTCAGTCCGTGAAGAAGTGAGAGTCTTGTACTCGGTTGAGTTCGGACCAGTCAGGATTATTTTTACCTCGGCACCTGAGGATCCTGCCCGTTGACTTACACCTGCAAGGTTGGTTGAAATGGCAAATGAGACCAGGCTCCCCCGTTTGATGGAGAGGGGTTCGGTGTCAATTCCATTTTCATTGAGATCAATCTGAATAAAAGGCTCTTCGACTTTGAAGACCTCTTTCTTTCCGATAAGTCCATACCATGTTCCGGTGTGCCCTGAAAAGGTAGCAGGATCAACCGTGAACCTACGGACATCAGCAACCCGTGCGCGTGACGTAGGGGTTCCCTGCGGGTTGCCTGACTCCCACCAGGCTATTTCGTCGCCATTGCGGACGTTGCAGTCTGAGAGATCAAGATCTGTCTCTCCGACATACACGGTACCATCCCGTTGAACCTTATTCTCGCCGGCAAGTACTGCCGGAACCAGAAGGAGTCCGGTGAGAAGAATGGAGAGGATGAGAAGATTTCGATGCGTACCTGAATACATACTGGATCAAGAAAGGTTAGCCATAAGGGGCTTTAGAATTTGTGAGGGAACAGTCCTGATCAAGGTGAACATCATATGGTGCCGGGTCAAGACTCCTTCACGCAACTGAGCATTATAATCCTAGGTCTTGTGTTTGTCCTGATCACAGTCCGTCAGATCGGCAGATTCAGATTCCGAATCTGGCAGGTTATGGTGTGTGGAGCAATTCTGGTACTCATTACCGGCCAGATATCACCAGGTGCAGCACTCCAGGCGATCAATGCTGATGTGATGCTCTTCCTATCCGGGATGTTTGTGATCGGAGAAGCGGTCTGTGCAAGTGGATATCTGACGCGCATCTCGGAGAGGATATCCCGCTATGCAACAAGCCGGGACACCATGTTGATCCTGATGATAGGGCTGGCTGGAGGATCATCCGTACTGCTGATGAATGACACGATCGCGATAATCGGAGTACCACTTACCCTTTCTCTGGCTGCCAGGTATCAGATACCTCAAAAGACTGCCCTGCTTGCCCTCTGTTTTGCGCTGACAACAGGAAGCGTCACCAGTCCGATCGGCAATCCCCAGAACTTCTTGATTGCATCATATGCCCCGTCAGGGGATCCGTTCACCCTCTTTGCTTCAGGTCTTCTGATACCTACCCTCCTCTGCCTTGCCCTGGTATTTTTGATCATCAGAAGAGACTGCGGCAGGGAAGGGCTCGCAACCTTCACAATCCACGAGTCATCAGCCAACTCTAATCGGTGCCTGACCGTTGCCACCCAGCTCTCCCTCTGCCTCCTGCCTGCTATGATCGGAATCCGGGTAGCAGCCGGGTTTATGGGATATCCAGATCTATTCCCCCTCGCATTCATCGCGCTTATCGCAGCAGTACCAGTCATTCTTCTCCCCAGAGAGCGTCTGGCCATCATCCGTGCCATAGACTGGCCGACCCTGCTCTTCTTTGCTGCGATGTTCATCCTCATGCAGAGTGTGTATGATTCAGGATGGTTCCAGGCTGTAATCCCGTTTGCGGATCTGACAACCGTACCCCTCCTGATGGGAACCAGCATCATCATATCACAATGTATCTCAAATGTCCCGTTCATTGCCCTCTTTCAGCCGATCATCACCGGGGCAGGTCTTTCACCGGGAAAAATACTCGCGCTTGCTGCAGGGAGCACCATTGCCGGAAATCTTACGATCCTCGGGGCAGCGAGCAATGTTATCGTGGTACAGCAGGCAGAACGATATGGGGTTGCAATATCTTTTGCAGAATTTCTAAAAGCGGGATTACCACTTACCATCCTTCAGGGAGGAGTGTATTGCCTGTGGCTGATATACTTTGTATGAGTAATAGCAGAGAACTACCGATGAAATGGAGAAGACTGTTCTTCAGAATCTGATTCGAAAATAGAAAACAACGTTTTTTCTTAGAACAGGAGGTGTTATAAGGGTGGATCGGACCCTCCTGTTTCCTCAACAGAAAGAAGGATGTGGGGTGTATTGGTGAATCAGCCCCGGCAATTATCGCTACTGGGAAGTTCTGGGTGGGGGGTTACAATCACCGGAGACTGAATCAAATCTCTTCTGGCATGATTACCTTCTGATGAGAACGGCATACCGGATGGGTAGGTTTAGAGTCATAATTTGATGGAATCTCTTCTATCACCTCTGTCTCATTTCGTGCAGGCCTGTGCCTGCGCATGTATAGTAGTATATACATTGTGTTATAACTACTTTCCTCTGAGCATGGGGAACCATTCCTTTTGTCAATTATTTGCAACAAAAATGTCAGAACGATCACCTGAACACCAGGTCAGGGGATCAGAGGGAGATCAGGATTGTAAGAGAATATCTCCTCGATTGGGACACCAAAGCGGCGCGACATTCTGAAGGCGAGGTCAAGAGAGGGATCATATTTCCCTTTCTCTATCGCCAGAATGGTTTGCCTTGTAACCCCAACTTCCCGCGCAAGATCCTCCTGGGTAAGATCATTCATCGCCCTGAAGACCTTGATCTTATTCTTCATCCTCCCCCCGTGCTCCGAATTTGTGATCATACCAGGAGAGGAAGAGAACATATATGATGATCATGAGAAAGACGATGAACATCAGAATCAGAGAGAAGCGTGCGACCTGATAAGAGAACGGGCCAAAAACCTCACCACGCAGACTGATGACCACACCACCGAGGGCATAGGCAAAGATGATCACACCAAGCACCTGAAGAGTCCGCAAAGCGGATTTTTCAGTAATCAGATGGGTACGCTCGTCAGATATCACTTCATCAACAAGTTGCCTGATGATCCATGCCGCAAGAATACCGATGATAACCGCACTCGTCATCACCATAGGTTCAAGGTTCCCTACAGACCATACGAAGATCCCCACTTCGATGATCGCTATCAGACCAAGGAGAAGGAAATATGTGTGTTGCTTCATAATTCTTCTGTGCAGCATACCAGTATACATAGTAAAATGAGATAAGCATGATCGTCAGCCCGGAATGGAACCTAGATAACAGCAGACCGTCGCATGGTTCTCTTCTCATAATAACTCCAATATGATTGAATTTAGTCCACCAGCCAGGGTTCTTTTCATTGATGACGAACCACGTCTGCTTGATGCAATCCGTGACTATCTGACCATTCTCCACTCACTTGAGGTTGATATTGCAGAAAATCCGGCTGATGCCCTCGCAAGCGGGCACCTCTTCTCGTATGACTGCCTGGTTATTGATTATGATATGCCTGAGATGGATGGAATAACCCTCCTCAAAGCGATACGATCAGTTCAGACAACGATTCCGGTAATTGTCTTCACTGGCAAGAGCCGCGAGGATGTTGTCATCGAGGCCATCAATAACGGGGCAGATTATTACCTGCAGAAAGGAGCGAATGCAGAGGAACTCTTTACAGAACTCGCGCATGATATCAGACTGGCTGTCAGGCAGTACAGAGCAGACAGGGAACTGAGGGCGAGTGAAGAGCGGTATCGGGCTGTTGTCGAAGATCAGACTGAATTTATCTGCAGAACAGATCCTGATGGCATAATCAGGTTTGTAAACGGGGCATTCTGTCGATGGCTCTCCCTGAATCCGGATGAATTGATCGGAACCGATTTTTATAATCATCTTAAAGATGAGGCTGAACGGGTCAGGGAGGCGGTGGAGAGCTGTGATCCGGATTACCCAGTCATTATCAGCGAGATATCCTTCCCCCTCAAAAACGCCGGGATGAAGTGGATCTCGTGGAGTATCAGACTGTTATTTGATGCCTCCTTTGAACCCACCGAAATACTAGCGGTTGGCAGAGATATCAGTATTAGAAAGGAGGCCGAACGACAGTCCATGATTCAGCGTGATCTGGGTCTAGACCTTGCCATGGCATCATCGGTGGGCCCGGTCCTTGAACGGTCCCTCAAATCAGCCTGTATACTCTCGTGGATGGATACAGGAGCAGTGTTTCTCAGAGAACGGCAGGGGGGAGGTGTTAAAACTGCCTTTGAGGAGGGGCCAGAACGATGGGCCCTGAACCAGTTTATTGAAGAATGGCAGAATGAGAACGGGGACCTTCTGGCCATCCTTGCCGGTGCAGCCCGGTATTATAGCAAGACCGATCTGAAGAAATCAGACTCACCATTCCTCTCGATTGCCCTGATACCGATCCAGCGGTATAATGAGGTGACGGGATGGTTTGCCCTTGGTTCAGGATCTGTTCAGGAAGTTCCGCAAGACTGCAGGCAGGCTCTTGAGATGATGGCCTCACAGATAGGGACCGTAATATCAAGAATTGAAGCGGAGGATGCCCTCCGTGACGCTCTGCTTGAGAGTGAAGAGCGGTACATGCAGCTCTCAGAGAGTTCTCCTGATGCGATAGGAATCCTGTCAGGGAAAGGGTTTATCCATCTGAATCCGGCAGCATTGAAACTGCTTGAAGTGACATCCTTTGAACATTTCATGGAACTTCCTCCGGAATCCTATGTTGATTCTGAGTCAGCACCAGTGGTCAAGGGATTGATAACGGCATGTGAGGAGTCGCACAGTCCTCACTCATGCGAGGCTACCCTGAAGAGCAGAACTGGCAGAGAGATATATGCAGAATTGATAGCAGTACCCATATCACAGAGTGGAGATCCTGCCATTCTGGTTATTGTCAGGGATCGGACTGACCAGTGGATTTCAGGAAAAGCATTGGCCGACAGCGAGCGGCATTTCAGGGAACTGGCAGATCTTCTCCCAGAACCGGTCTTTGAAGCTGATGCGTTGGGAAGAATTACCTTCTGCAACCGGAGTGCCCAGACCCTCTTCTCATCAGGCAGTAGTGAGCGGATTGATAGGGGGGCTTGTTTTTTAGGATTTTTTGCTGAAGAGGATCAGGGAGAACTCTCGCTGGTTCTGGATCGGGTAAAAACTGAGAACATCCCCACCGGCGGGGAGTTTACTATATCAGGAACCAGAACTGACTGCCGGTCAGTGCTCCTCTCTCTCTCCCCGATCCTCACAGATAACAGATTTAATGGATTTCGGGGAGTCATCGTTGATATCACCGAGATGAAAAAGTTCCAGGGAGAACTGCAGCGGACGATCAGGGAGAAGGATATCCTGTTTCGTGAGCTACACCACCGGGTAAAGAACAACCTGCAGATCATCTCCAGCATCCTGCAGCTTCAGGAGGAATATATTGGTGATGAGAGGCTTTTGGGAGCACTCCAGGACTGTGAACAGCGTATCTCCTCAATGGCCCTTGTTCACGAAACCCTGTATAGATCAGAGACACTCACCGAGATCTCTTTCGGCATATATCTTGAGAATCTGGCACGTGAAGTTATCAGTGGGAACGCAACCGTAAAGGATATCAGGACAGAGATCGAAGTCGGAGAGATACAATTCAGTCTGGACACCACCGTTACCCTTGGGCTGATCATCAATGAGTTGATGATAAACTCAATGAAGCATGCCTTCACTCAGAGGAGTGTTGGCATGATCAGGATTTTGGTTCAGGGAGAGGGGGACAAGGGATGTATACTCACCTATGAGGATAACGGTGCAGGACTACCAGACGGATTCTCAATAGATTCTGCCAAAACTCTGGGAATGCGGCTTGTCAGGGTTCTCTCCAGGCAACTTCAGGGCAGGATTGAGATAGGAGAACAGGAATCTGCAGGAGTCAGATTTGATATCAGGTTCCCTGTAGGAAAAAAAACAGGAGGGGGAGATCAGGTCAGCAATTCTGATTGCGGAAGATGAGGCGATAGTAGCCGAGTCTATCGCATCAAAACTTCGCAGATTCGGGTATCAGGTAGCTGAACCGGTGGCAACCGGAGAAGATGCAGTCCGGGTCTGCGGCGAGATTCGACCAGATGTAGTGCTAATGGATATTCATCTTGCCGGAGAGATGGACGGGATAGAAGCAGCAGGACTGATTCGGGACCAATATAAAACCCCGGTGATCTTCCTGACTGCGTATGCTGATGATAAGACTATTGAGCGGGCAAAGACCGTTGGGCCATTCGGATATATTCTTAAACCATTTAGAGAACGGGATCTGTATGCCACAATCGAGATGGCCCAGGAACGGGCACGCCTTGAGACCGAACTTGAGGCAGCTAATCATGAACTCGATTCGTTCAGTTACTCAGTCTCTCATGATCTCCGGGCACCGCTGATCGCCATAGATGGGTACTCGCGAATTCTCGAGGAGTTGTATCTGGATTTTCTGCCTCCTGACGGACAACAGTGTATGAGCCGGATTCGAGAGGCAGCAACCCATATGGATCAGCTGGTGAGTGATTTCCTGAAACTCTCGCGGGTGGGCAGAGTGGATATGATCTTTAAAAACATCGATCTTTCCGCGATTGCAGCAGCATGTTTTGGGGAACTTGCCAGGCACGGACCAGAGCGGAACGTGAGATGGACGATAGAGCCGGACCTTGTGGCACATGGCGATGAAGGTCTGATCCGTATCGCTCTGCAGAACCTGATCTCGAATGCCTGGAAGTACACCAGTAAACAGCCAGAAGCAACCATTGAGATGGGAATCGTGGAGCGGGGAGCAGGAACCGCGTTCTATATCAGGGACAACGGAGCGGGTTTTCCACCTGAAAAGGCTGACCTGCTCTTTGTACCTCTGCAGCGCCTGCATACCCAGGAAGAATTCCCAGGAACGGGGATCGGTCTTGCAACGGTCCAACGCATAATTCACCGCCACGGGGGCAGGATCTGGGCGAAAGGAAGTGTGGGAAAGGGTGCAATTTTTTACTTTACACTACCTGAAAGAGTGTGATACCAGCGTCAGGATGAAAAGAATATGCCGCGAATTCTGATCGTTGATGATACAGATTTTGATAGAAACCTACTCCGAAACATCCTGTTGTCTGCCGGGTATGCTATAGCCGGGGCTGCTACTGGGGGCATAGAAGGGGTGCAGATGTATCAGGACCTTATCCCTGATCTTGTTATGGTAGATCTGATTATGCCAGATCTCAACGGGATAGAAGTGCTCAGGCAGATCAGGGACGGAGCGCCTGATGCAAAGGTGATGATCTGCACCACTGTTGGAAATACTGCTATGGTTGAACTGTCAAGGCGGCTGGGTGCCAGAGGATATGTAGTAAAACCGTATCAGGCGGTCACCCTTATAAATGCCGTGAAACGAGTTATTGGCCCACCTGATAATACACCTCCCCTGCCGTGGTAATGGCTGAAAATCAGAAGATGATTATTCACCGGGGGTAATGTTCTCCCCCGCCTGGTCACTGGTTTCAACAGAGACCGACATATTTTGAGCCTCGGCGATCATGGTTCCATTGACAACGAGGGGTTCTGCAGGGGTAATGTTCATCATAACGTCTGATTCAACCCCTGCCTTTGCATATGCAGCATCTGCATCAGCCTGGTTATCCAGTCTTTCATAGATCTGTCCAATGCGGAGCCAGATATCCGGCTGATCGGGTACCAGGATGAGGGTTTCGTTATATGCATCCAGTGCCAGGGGGTACCGGTCCATCCCCTCCCAGGTTTTTCCAAGCCCGGTCCAGAGTTCTGGATCATCAGAATTATACTGCATTGCTTTCTGATACGCGGCAACAGCCTCATAAAATCTCCCCTGCCCTGAGAGAACTGAACCTAGACGGATCCACCCTCCTGCCTGGTTCATATCAAGGTCAAGTGAGTGGCGAGCAGCGGTCATTGCTTCTTCATACCTCCCAAGGCCGGTGTATGCAGCAGCGAGCTGGTTCCAGGATTCAGGTTCCTCAGCAAGTGGGATGGTGAGGTTCCTGATGAGTGCAAGAGCATCACTGTACTCACCAATTGCATTCTTTTCACGGCCAAGCAGGAGCAGTGTTGAGGGACTGGTGTTGTTCAACGCGACAGCTTCACCAAATGCGGCAGCAGCCTCCTGATGTTTCCCAAGCTCTGAGAGAGCAATGCCTTGCCCAATCCTGGCAATATCAGAGCTTTTGTTAAACCTGATTGCAGCTGCAAACGCATCCGAAGCACCCTTGAAGTTGCCCGCTGCCGATGCATTGACTCCACGAGTATACCAACCCAGATATGCCTCCTCAAGCTGCGTGGCATTCGGGGCAGCGGTCTGGGTGGAAGATGTGACATTGGGAACCGGTATCGGTGCCGAAGTAATTGAAGACATGGCCTCAGTATCAGTTCCATCTGCGGGAAGAGCGGAGGTGTTGAGAGATTCAGAGCCGGAATCTTCGATACGTGTATCGCTGCCTGTTGATGAGTCATCATCAGCACCCACGCACCAGGAGACGCTGATCAAGAGCGTGATGATGAGTATACAAAGACTTTTTGCGATATCCATAGGATATGATCTGTCAGGGCTCTTCTTAATGGTTCACTGTCCGATCATCAGATCCAGCTCCCCGGAGAGAAAATATCATACAGGTGCTATGCAAATTCGACCAGCAACAGATCATGATTATGCTGATCTCTGTTTATTGGAGCAGGGCCGGTCAGGGTGCCGGTACCAGGCAGCAGTCTTTATCAGGCAATCCATGACCCTCTGGCCAGATATGGTGCTGGTTGCCCGAACTGACGGGGTGTTTTCCGGATATCTTATCGGGGCTCCCTCTCAAAGCAGGGAGAACGCCTGGATCCTGCGACTCAGGGTGACAGAATTCTTCCGGCGGCAGGGAGTCGGCATGGCACTTCTGGGATCGGTATGCTCACGGATGAAGGCTGATGGAGTCAAGAGGATGCTTCTCTCCTGTTCATCAGATAATGAACCGGCACTTGCCCTTTATGGAAAGGCAGGGTTTATCGTTGACGGCAATGAACCTGAGTATTTCGGCACAGGTGAAGATCGTCTGATCCTCTCCTGCCAACTATGACCCTTAAGATACGGTCACCTGATGCACGACGGTTCCACTTCCGGCATCCCCGGAAATTGCAAGACTGACCGGATAGGTACCTGAATTGCGGAAGGTATGAACCGGATTCGCATCCCAGGACGTGTACCCGTCAGAAAAATCCCAGGAGTGTGCCTTCGGGCTGCCGGTAGAGGTATCAGTAAACCGGATCGTGTTCGGTTTTGACATATCCGGTTCATAGGTAAATGATACCTCATAGATAGGGATACTCCGAGAGGTGGAGGCACTCCCGCACCGGGTTGATATCGTCCTCCTGATTGTGTAGGTTCCCGGAGACTCATACCGACGAACCAGAACGGGGCCGGTAACCGATGATCCATCACCCGGATCCCAGTATCCTTCACGGGGATCCTCAACCGAACCACCGGTAGACCGGTCGGTGATGGTCACCTCAAGCGGGGCGTATCCGGTAGTGGGTTCTGCTATCATATCTGCTTTCATCAGGGGAACAGTGCCTGCTGCAAGGGTGACATCCATCAGAGTCCATGCCAGGTTCGTTCCATTTTCAGGGAAGGAGAGGGTATATACATCAGGGTGAATACCTGGCTCAAAGACGGTGGGCTGCCCCTGATCAGAAAAGCCTGGTGAGATCCGGTTCAGATCACCAACCGGAAGAGTGACCTTGGTATCATGTCTGTTTATGTATCCAAAAGAGGCACGGATCATCCCGTTTCCAAGATTACAGGAGGGACTCACGGTGGGGAAGAGCATACCGGGAGTGGGGGTCTCATCGAGAGTGATCACTTCTGGGACCGATGTCCTCGTAACTTCAGGAACCAGAGTTTGGGTGGGGGAGGGCGGGGCGATGAGCGTATAACTGTTGAGAATACTGGTGATCTGATCCTGATCAGTCAGATACCGTGTCCCGGTTATCTTCTCGACTGCCCCATCCCATTCAAGGAATCGCACCATTGCTGCTTGTTGGCGTGGGGTGCTGTTATCAGGAGCAGGCAGATCCGTGCTGGTCCAGGTGAGTTCATTAACAGGTATAGAACGATCATAATCCCGAAACGTGTAGGTCCGTGAGGCATCATCATACCAGAGAACGCGGAAACGGGATATCTTCGCCATATCTGAACTATTTGTACCATTACCAGGATGGTTCAATCCTGACACGAGATGGGTATCAGTTCCAGTGGAGGAAAGAGAGGATGAACGCTCATCTGACAGGAGGGTGAGCAGACCGGCGGTGAGCAGACAGATAACAACTGCTATGCCAGCTATCCGGTATGAAGATGAGTCCTGATCCATAACGGTACCTGATCGTTACCTTTTGACAGGTATGAAACTGTCCCTGCTCCTCTCACTGGTCAGAAGAAATCAGAGAGGGTCTTCTGGGTGCGGATCTGCGGTAGAAGTGAACTATGTGAGATCCACCGGTCCATCCCAAGAGCAGTAGATGTTGCTGCAATCGCCTGATCCATACTCTCGCATCTGACCGGTGGGGCAGCCATTGCCTGTCGTGTCACCTCCCTGATAACCCAGGTTCCAAGTGGTGCCCAGTACTCAGAGGTGATCCATCTCACGACTATAACCCGGGCATTGCGACGTATCTGGGTGAGGTACTCGAGTACCGCAAGTCTGGCAGAGTAGTACGCGCCGGTTATCGGCGAATATCCTGATTTTGTACGCCCTTCGCCATCGACTACAATCTGTTCCTGCCCTCCGGCCCAGAGTGACTGCCCACCCCAGATTTCAATCATCTCATACTGCCAGTCTCCGGGGAAGATGATGACCGCAATGGAGTTTCCAAACCGGCTGGCTGCATAGACCGAGATTCCGTCATACCACGGCTGGGGGTAGATCCGGGGTTTGAGGTCTTTGCCGATGGTGTCGTCGACCGCGGTGATAGCCCACCGGGTCGGGACAAGCCGACGATTCTTCTCGGTTCCGAGCAGACCTGCTGACATAAGGCTGATGATCCGGTAGGTGTCTATGCCACCGGTGCCAAGATCCCGGCAGGCATCAGCGGCCGGCAGGTCAGTATCCCCGGTCACTTTCTCCACAACCCGATCCACCTGAGCCGTATCCATAAGGTCAAAGGATCTGATAGGGCCGGTCATCCCGACAGGGGCTACGGTTCCATCAAATCGCAGGTCAAATGAGACTGGTCGCTCAAATGCAGTTTCTACAGTGAGAGGGATCCTGGATCTTGCTATCTCCTGCAGGTTCTCATCATACCGATGTGGTGCAGTAGTCCCCCTGATGGTACCGGCCCGAAGACCCACGATATCATTGATCGAGAGATTCTGGCTGATCCATTCTGGCGGGTGGTCTTTGTCAGGAGTGAGGAGCGGGCCGGCGGATACCTGCGGATAGTTATAACTCCCGATAAAGACCGAAGGGGCAGTCCCAACATACTCAGCCCGCGAAATCGTTTTCATCTGGGCATGGAACCGGGCGGTGACCGGGCACCGACTCCGACCACAGAGGCCTTTTCCTTTACAGGAGATACAGAGGGTCATGTATTATGATGCCTTTTGAGGCAGGCAAAAAGAAAGTTTATCCCAACAGAATTTTGTGGCAAGGAACCAGATATCCAAAGCAGAGATTCAACAATGAGGAGCTCGGACAAAGGAGAAAGAAGATATCAAACAGTAAATTCATATTTTCCAATGACCATCTTCGCATCCTTAATATCTGAGATTACTAATCTCCACTTCCCTTTCGGGATCATATCCATTATCGCAGTTGTTTTTACCCTGCTGGCCAGATCAGTAATAAAATAATCATATCCTCCTGCAACACCCCTGAATATATAATACGTCTTCCCCTTCTTGATATCCTGTTGAGAAGGATTTGTTGTTAAAACCTGCTGGGAAGCTATAGGGTAATTTTTGCCAGTTGGATCGATAAGGTTGATACTAGTATTCTTAAGAGGCGTCCATTGTTGGGTGTTACCAAGTTTTATGTCATCCCCGGCCATCTGATAGAGGATAATGTAGGGATACTTTGCTGCCCCGCCACTACTTCCATCACGGCCGACTTCCACCTGGAACGGAGCGTATGTTGATTCGGGAACACTCTTCCCGGCAAGTCCCATCACCACGGCAAGTATGATAGCTGAAAGTGTTACTGCCAGTAGCACAATCAGGATTATCCCAATAACCTCGGATACAGCACGGTCTTTCATGGGCAAATAAGACAATAATACTACACCCGTACATATGAAATTGTCGGTAGGGAATCATCCAGGTGTTCATCCCGGGCAGCCCCTGAGGGAACAATTCGATCCGTATCACCGTCAACCCTCTGAAGGCTGGCAGGCAGAACCAGGCAAATTATTCAATTTAATTTTATTTTTGTCCCTGAGTTACCGGTAGTCATCAGGGCATGTCTCAACTTCTTCCAGGTACGAACCATCTGATCCGATATAATTCTCTTCAACCCACCTGATGGCCTGCTCAGTATGATCAATCATCCTCACAATGGAGTTCTCTTCTCTCACTAAGAGCCATGTGATAGCATGCTGATATCGGTACAGGGAGTGATCAAATGCACGATTGATCTCCCCGACAGTATTTCTTAGTTCAGGAGGTAACCGAATTTCACTCAGGTTCAGGAGAAGGATGAGATCCTGGATCTGAGGTGGAGGACCGGGATGACGAGTGCAGTACACAGCCTGGAATGCACGGACAACCGAGAGGTGACAACAGATGATGGCCGATGTGTACTGGGCAGCACCCAGGGAGCATTTCGCCTCCTCGATCAGCGCCCATGCCTGCCGGTAGAGAGCCGCAACTCCCCTGAACGGTTGGCTATTACCAGGATCCCAACGAAAAGACTCATCGGTGACAGGTACGGCCATACATCAGGACCGGATAAGGGAGAGATCAATGGTCCGGGTCTTATATGGGTAGTCACGTTCGATAAAGACCCGTTTCTCCCATACCGGATTCTGCCCCAGCCGCCATCCTCCAGCGTAGCCAGATGATATCGTATCATACTGGTATTGATCGCTGGACTCATTGTATGATATAATGACATATTCCTGATCCACGCCTGAGGGTTCAGCGGCAATGAGATCACCGGGCGAGTACTTGACAACACCTCGGGGCGGGGCAGAGTCTGAACCGACCCCGATGTCACTTATCGTAAGGTGTTCAGATCGGTACGGGTACCGGCTTTCAACCCAGGATCTAATGTACCACTCACCGGCACTATCAGGACGATAGCCCCATTCACCGGTGTAGTACCGGGAGATAGGATCAGCAAGGTACTGATCAGTGGCAAGATCATAATTCAGGATGACCAGCACCCCGTCATCTCCGGATGGACGATCGCTGATGAGGTCGCCAGGCAGGTACACCGGATTGGGGTGATTTGGGGGGATGCCGGTTGCCGGCGGCGGATAGAAGCCGCCAAGACCGTCTGCAGTCCCTCCGATGTTCCTGGTCCCCAGAGACACAGCATTCTGATCAAAGTCCTCCATGCTCTTATTGATGATGGCGCCATCCTTTGAAGTCCAGGAACCATCAGGAAGACGGGCTGCAGAAGAGAGGCTGTACGTGTCGTTCTGACCAATCTGATTAATTATCCAGTACCCATTATCTGCCTTTGTATACACTACCACATCTGGTGAGAACTTTGCTGAATAGATCGGCGCTGCCTGGGTGGCTGATACCGCCATCTCCGACGCGGGTTGCGGAGGAGGTGCAGGAAGGGTGACATCGCTGACTGTTTTGGTGACCTTGTCAGTGAAAGTTGCGGTAACGATGACACGGATTTCGGCTGTTGTATTCAGACCGGGCATGGCGGGGATATTTACCAGGGCTGCAGAACCAGGAGTGATACCAAGCTCCCGGGTTCCCTGACCTGACCCGTTCGTAGAAGGGATACCTCCGATGGTCCAGTTGAAGGTACTAATGGTACCTGGTTCTCCCCCACCAAGATAGGTGACAATGATCTGATCCCCGCTCCTCATCGTTGAAAAATTCATAAGTTTTGCAGATTCAGAGGGGGCAGGGTGGAAGAGAACACCGGTGAAGGCAAGAATCACCATAAGCAGGAGAAGACCAAAGACTCCGGCTCCGGCGATGAGATACCGGCGGTCAACAGGGATGAGATCAAAGGGGATGGCATCCAGGGTTGAGGAGAGGGTCTGGGCCAGGTTCCCGGTAAATCCGGATTTTTTAAGATGGCCTTTATTCTTATCCCGATTCTTTATGTACGTCTCGGTATCCGGTGCCAGGGACAGTGCATTTTCAAAACAGAGGGCGGCGTCCTCATATCTGCCAACCTTTGTACATGCGACACCAAGTGCATTCCATGCTTTGTGATGGGTCTCATCAGCCTCGACAACTGCAGAGAATAACTCGATGGCTTCTCCATAGTTCTCTGATCTGAACAGGCGCAGGCCTTTTTGATAGAGGGTTAAGAGATCTTCAGGTTCCATTGTCTCCAAAAGGTATTGTGAGAATGATTATCCGGTATAGTCCTTCGATTCTGGGAACATTCATGGCAAGGGATCCAGAGCAAACGATTCTATCATCACCATCAACCCGGGTAAATATATAGATACTCCTGAAAAGTGGTCACCAGCTGAGACCCACGGGGATTGAGACATCATAGAGAATGATCAGTTTTGAGATCAATCTCGAAAATGGGTGCATTAGGGCGTTTTCCTATCAGGGTGCTGTGCCCAGATACAGACGTGAGCCAGGGGAATATACCCCTCATATAACGGATCAATAGCGCCCCGATATAATCTTATAAATTACAGCAGGTTTTCAAATCAGAGCGAAATTCTGGGGTTAATGATACGGGATCACTCGCAGGCACCCCACTCATATCAGATTATTGGTAAAAGGGGAAATGAACCCCAAAATGAGGAGTTCAGTTCAAGAGCTTATGCCTATGATCTACCCCCATCTAAAAACCTTATATGGATACCCATCTCGGGCAGAATATTGCCTAAATAGAGGCTAAAAAAGCGAGAGGTTTAAAACCACGCGCAGGCTTTACCACCAGAAGTCGGGCCTTTGACATACCATTTTCGTGACAATACCACAGAGAGAGACCCTGAAGACCTGGTTAGGAAACAGGTGATCTGGTTCTTACAATAATTAACCCACCGGATCATCTGATACCTATTTATCCTCCTCCGTGGATACTCTGATAGTTTCATGGTCGAACTCAAACGTGAGGAAGCTCTCTCTGAATTGATCGGATTTATCCTGATCTTAGCGCTTCTGGTTGTTCTGTCATCGCTCTACCTGACTTACTTTGTCCCAGCTGATGGAAGAGAGGGTGAAATTGCCCATATGAACTACATAAAAGGGCAGTTTCTCGATTATAAGATAAATACCGATTCTCTTTGGATCAATAATGTTAAAGATGTAACAATAACTCAGGCGATCACACTCGGAACTCAAGGAGTTAAAACGACCAGTGTGTTTGCCGGGTTTCAGTTGTTCACCCCCATATTCTCTAGTGGTGAATTAAAAATTGGGAGTAACAACCCACGAGAAAAATTAATTACCACAGTTACAAATCCCCTATATACTTC
>DATMXW010000123.1:0-33338 GCA_035561295.1 Methanospirillum sp.
AAGTACTTTTCAATTCGTAACAAACTTCATGGATACAAAAGAAGGGAATTCGCCGATGATGATTGAAGGTATTACCGATAAACCATGGGATACCACAATGTTTTTAAATTACCATTATCAGTTCTGAAGTGGATCACAGCCGTTTTTTAAGCCTCACCTGGATGATTATATCGGAGAAAGAACTCTTGAATGAATAAAAAACAGATCTTCAGGCATCATGAGATAAGAATTCATCTCAGAGAGATTGAAGACTCTGTTGAGATCATCAGACAGCATCTCCCTGCCACCAACAACGTGGATGAATTTATCAACCTGGGATTGTGAAAGAAGGCATATACAAACGGCTTGAATTTGCTCTCCAGGGTATATTTGACATTTGTGCAATAATTAACAGGGATCTCAGATTAGGTGTCCCGGAAAATGATCAGGATATCATCGTGAACCTGATGCACAACGGGGTGATAGATGGCAAAACACGTGAAATTCTCAGAGATATGAATGGATTTCGCAATATTCTTGTCCATCAATATGGTCGTATACATGATGAGATGGCATATGCCATCATCATAGAGCACTTGGATGATCTGATCTCATTCTGTACTCTTATGGACCATTATCTCAATAATTAGAGACAGGCAGACTCTCATCTGAAGATATCTGCCTGAGTACTTATTATTCACCGCAACATTATTCAGACGGGGGAGCCTCCCTGATAACTGCAACCCTCCAGTCAGCCCCATGAAGTGATACGGTCGTCCACATAATCTCTTTTTCAACAGGAATATCAGTCCCGGTTTGATTAAACTGATATCGGTCCTTTCCTGCAGTGACACGTTGCATTCGAACAGCCGTATCCAGGACCGATGGTGAGTTCTCATACAAGGAATCATTCCAGACAGAACTTCCAATCTCCTGGGGATCGGGATCATACAGAACCGTTCCGTTCGGTTGGAGGATCATACAGACCAACCCGGTTTTGTTCAAAACCGGAAGAACATACTCTTCTGTAAGAGCACTGACATTTACCAAGGCAGAGATATACCCCGTGACAGTATTATCCTGTGTGTAGAGGGGATAAATGAGAATAACCGAGTCTTTTCCCTCAACGGTCTTCTGGTACTCAGTCATGAGCGGGACAGGGTACTGGACCATTTTAGAATAATGTGACTGATAGGACATACTTTTTCCAATTGCATCAGGATATAATTCAGGATATGCAGCAATTATCCGGCCATCTGTATCCAGAACAGTCATACCAAATACTCCGGGAAGACCGTCTGCAGAAGACTCCAGAACTGGCGTCAGATTTGCATCAAGAATGTCTACCCCTTTGAGTGCCCTGGCCGATGATGCCAACCTGGAATCGATAAGGTCCAGCCCATACTTGAGAGCTCCGGATGATTGTAACAGATTGGAACTCATTTGAGCATCTGTTTCAGGTGTGGTGAGATCATTATCCGAACCAGAGTACCAGGATGTCTCAAACACCCCTCCCCCATTCAACGGAGTGAGTGATTCCAGACGAACCAGTTGACCCCACATCCCGATTGATACCATATCAGGTTCAGGTACGGCACTCCCATTGACAATCAACCCGTCAACTTTATATTGTTCTGCAAGATTTACCGGGTGGAGATCTACACCATCCGCAGTCTGTATTCCAAAAAATCCTCCTTCAAGATCAATCGCGGTGACCCTGCCGATGAAAGAGAACTGAGAGTTTCCCCCTGATTCCGCAGATACGGCCTGGCCCAGTATAAGAGCAACCAAAAGACTACTGGTGAGGAACAACCATGAAATCTGATTCATTGAGTATATCTGTTCATTCTGACATAATCAACATTCCTCTCAGATACCATCTATGGCACTGCCCGGGTGTAGTCGAAGACAGGAAAGAGTTACATCAAAGTATGAGGGATGGAAATATTCATGAAAACATCTGAAAACACAGACCAAATTTTCTGATTATCGGGATGAATACCAGATCAGATCTCAAATCCTGCCCAAAAATGTCTCATTCAGCATATATCTAATTCACCAGTCAGTTTGTTTAGTCTGATGGATACAAAAATACTAAGACAAAAATATAAAATCTCTGAACCTAAATTTTATCAAACCTGCATATCAGGCGTTGTATCATGATACGGATCCTGCATATTGATGATGATGAGAATTTTCTCACGATTGGGAAAAAAATCCTCGAGCGCCTGGGAGAGTTTGAAGTATCAACTGTCCGTTCAGCACGTTCAGCCCTGAATCGTTTATCAGATGAATCCTTCGATGTCATCATCTCTGATTACCAGATGCCTGATATGGATGGAATCGCCCTTCTAAAGTCAATTCGCAGTTCAAAGTCAATTCCATTCATCTTTTTTACAGGAAAAGGCAGGGAAGAGGTAGTCATTGAGGCACTTAACAACGGAGCAGACTATTATCTTCAGAAAGGAGGAGACATTGAATCAGTCTTTACTGAATTAGCACACAAGATACAGCAGGCTGCTCATCATCACCAGACTGAAGATGCCCTCATACTGAGTGAGGAGAAACTCCGGAGAATAATAAATACCACACAGGAGGGTGTCTGGGAGATTGACCTGTCATACCAGACCGTATTTGTTAATGCACGACTCTGCGATCTTCTGGGATACACACATGATGAGATGATCGGCAGACAATTTATTGATTTTATGTTTCCCGAAGATATCCCGGATCATCTTGAGAAGTATCCAGTCGATTGGTCTGGCTCAAACATGACCTATGAATGTAAATTCAGGCATAAGGATGGTCACACCATCTGGACAATACTATCAGCCACCCCAACATATGATAAGGATCAGATAGTCGGCACCTTTAGCATGATTACTGATATTTCCGAACGAAAAAAGGCTGAAGAAGAACTTTCCCGTTCAGAAAAGGAGTTTCGTGCCCTTTTTGAGCATACCGAAGCTGCAACTATCATCATCGAAGGAGATACAGTGATATCCCGGGTGAATGATGCATATGCCCGGCTGATTAACCTTCCCAGAAGTGAAATTGAGGGGAAGAGAAGATGGACTGAGTTTGTTGAGCCAGAGGATCTCAAGCAGATGCTATACCATCACCAGCAACGCAGGATTGATCAGAACCAGGCGCCTTCAGTCTATGAATTTCATCTTCGTGACGCATCAGGCCTGATTCACCCAATCCTTCTCCATGTTGGAATGATACCGGGAACATCCAAAAGTGTTGCCTCTCTCCTTGATGTCTCTTCTCTTAAGGAGAAAGAACAGGACCTGAAAAAGAAGAACGATGAGCTTCTGGAGTCTGAAATCCTGTACAGGGCAATTTTTGAAAACACCGGTAGTGCGACCATCATCATCGATGAAAACGGTACCATACTTCTTGCAAATAGTGAGATGGAACGACTCTCCGGGTACTCACGTATTTATGTTGAAGGAAAGAAGAGCTGGACAGAATTTGTTCATCCTGAAGACCGAATCATGATGGAGGAGTATAATCAGAAGCGAGTGGTAGATCCCCTGAGTGTCCCGAAACGCTATGAGTTCAGAATAATTACCAGGTCAGGAGAGATTAGGGATGTCGTCAACCATATGGCGCTGATACCCGGGACGAAACGAAGTATCGCATCAGTTCTGGACATTACCGAGCGAAAGAAGGCTGAGTATGCGGTCCGTGCAAATGAGAAGAAGTTCAGGGATCTCTTCACTAATATCATCGACGCAGTCATTCTCTATGAAATCAGCGAGGATGGAACAGCAGGGGTGATTCTTGAAGCGAACAGGGTATTTACCGAATGGATTCCTCTGACCATTGATGAGATTTGCAGATCTACTCCTGACCGGTTTATCGCTCAGGGACACTTCCATGACCAGGTAGCGTCCCCGGAACCTGATTCAGTCTTCACATTCTTTACTGAACTTTCAGGACAGCCTGGACCCTTCATTCCGGTTGAGGTACATCTGCGGGTTATTACGTATAACGGAAGGAGAGCCGGACTTGCTGTCCTGCATGATATTTCAGAACGTCAGAAATTTGAGGAGGAGAGAAACGCGATCCTGGTCCAGATAGAGAGAAATCTGGGTGAACTTGCAATCCTCAATGATGGAATCCGTAACCCCCTGGCAGTAATATTAGGACAGGTTGATCTCTATGCTCCTGACATCGGACCTCAGGTAACGATCCAGGTTCGTCAGATCAATGAGATGGTAAACAATCTTGATGCCCGGTGGAATGAGTCTGAGAAAATTCTAAAGTTTTTACGCAGACACTATCGCATTGGGCACACAGAATAACCAGATATCCGACAATTAATTATATCTAAAGAGATCATTTCAGCATATGACACTATGATACTTATAGTTTGAGTCTCCATACTATCATGAGGTTACCCAATGAAATCCGAAGATATTGATTACATTAATTCATTTACTCCAGAGATGATCAATTCCAGTAAAGATCCTGAAGTACTAAAAAAAGTCCTTTCATTCGCCAAGGATCTGATAATAGAAGAAGCTCAACTACGCAAACAAATTATGGAACTCGAAGCTGAGGCAAAAAAACTGAAACGAAACCAGGGGATGGATTTTGTCAAGGGAAAACGGCAGAAACCACTCAACTATGTTCCTGGAAAAGATAGGATATAATAGATATTTTACCCTATGCCCTCAACAATACATCCTACGTCACTTTTTTGTCAAGAACCAGCCAATATAATTTTCTCATAAAGGTTGTGGGGCCTCAGGATCTAATATAAGTTTTTGCGTATCCCCTTCATGTTTCTTCCCCCCTGATTCTCCAAGCCCCTTTCGGCACAGTCATTTCGAATCTGGCACCCCTGCCAGGTCTGCCGGTCTCACAGATAATGATTCCGGTAATATTGAGGATTTCACGAGAAAGGGCTAAACCCAGCCCGGTGTTCTTCCCGTACCCTCGCTCAAATATCTTCTCCTTATCTCCATTATCCACCCCTACTCCATCATCTTCACAAACAATAATCAGATCTTCAGCTCGCTCCTGTCCTGAGAACCGTATCAGGGTGATCTTCCCTCCATACCTGACTGCATTATCCATCAGATTATAACAGACCTTTACCATAAGCGGGTCAGCAAATACCTCAACATCAGGAGGAAGATCATTTTTCAGTAATTTTTGCCCGATAGGAGAATCATTTCCAGATATCTGGACAATATCCCTGGCATTCAGCCACACCGGTTCAGTAATGCCAATTGTCTCATACTCCTTCATAAACAGGATCATAGAGGCAATATGCTGCGCTGCCTCCCCTGCATTATGGGAGTATCGCTTCAAAGTGGGGTCAGACTCCTCCTGTTCCAGCACTTCAAGGTATCCCTGCAGGATCATCAGTTGATTGTTGATATCATGTCGGGTGATGCTGGAGAGTAGATTGAGTTTTCGGTTTGCCTGGATGAGAGCCTCCTCCGCACGCCTGCGTTCAGTGACATCATGGAGGATACCTTCTACACCAATCACCCTACCTTCTGCATCATGATAGAAATGGCTGCTTGCTGTTGCATACCGAAATGTCCCATCATTGGCTATCAGTGCAAGGGGATAATCATTGACCTCTCCTTTTTCATCAAGCTCAGCCAGGAACTGCTCACGTTCCTGTGGATCGACATACAGATCATGAATATTCTTTCCAATTACTTCATCTGGCGACGCGTAACCTGCAAGTTTCGCTCCGATAGGACTTATCATAATAATATTGCCCTCCAAATCAGCCCGGTAAAACAGATCCTGCATCTTCTCGATAATGGTCCGATAATTCGCTTCGCTCTCAATTAATCCAGCTTCTGCGTGTTTCCTTTTTGTGATATCGGTGAGCACTGTAAGTATGAGTGATTTATCAGGATTTGGGATTGGTGTTGCACGAACTTCTACCCATTGGTGTCCACCTGACGGCCACATGACCCTGATCTCATAGGGATCTATATGAGAACCCTGATACCGAAGACCCATATTTCTCCTGATCAAATCATGATACTCGGGATCCACATACGAGAAAATAGATGTGCCAATGATCTCCTCAGAAGTCCGACCCATCAGGCGGGCACCTTCAGCGTTGACAAATTGGATTGTTTCTCCATCATGAATGATGACATAATCAGGCAATTGTCCTTCAAGTAGTCGGTACATGGCCTCACTCTCCTGAAGGGCCTTCTCCATCTTCTTCATTCCGGAAATATCATAACCTACCGACTGATATTCGATAACCGCTCCCAGGTCATCAAAGATTGCCCGATCACTCCATCTTTGCCATCGGATCTTCCCATCCGGCATACTAATGCGGTGAGTTATAATGGCAGTCGGATTATCAGGGGTCAGTGATGCAAAATGTTCCCTGACAAGCAGAAGATCTTCCCGGGGAATCTCGGGTATAAACCGCCTCCCGATGATCTCCTCCCGACTTGTACCGAAGTATCTGCAGTACGCCTCATTCACAAATATATGGGTTCCATCAGGAAGGAACCGGGAGATGAACTCGGTCTGATCCTCAACAACATTACGATACCGCTCCTCACTCTCAATGAGTGCTTCTTGTGTCAGTTTCTGATCAGTTATATCCCTGATTGACAGCAGCATCGCTGATGAGCCCTCAAAAGATATTCGCTTCCCGATACACCCAATCCATCGCTCATGCCCTGCAAAGGTGATGATCTTATAGTTGACCTGATATCCGTCAATCCCTGATGCTACCTGTGCAAGATCAAGGATTGCAGATTCCTGCATTTCGGGTGCAATAAAGGTAAGAATATTCGTGCCTACCAGATTCCGGAGGGCATCTGTTTCGGTGATCTCTTCAGCACGGCGGTTGGTAAACAGCAGGGTTCCGGTAAAATTGACAATGACAATACCATCAAGAGACTGTTCAACCAAGGCACGGAACTTTTCTTCACTCTCCTTCAGGGCGGTTTCAGCCAGAATACGATTGGATATATCCACTAGAGATGCTACGCTGTTCTGAGAGCCGGGTATCATATCAGTATACACCACACAATGATGAATGACTCCATAGATATCAATAACCCGGCATTCATACACCTTTGGACCTGATGCAGGATCATCACGTCGTGCATAATGATACGCTTTCAATCGCTCAACATCATCAGGATGAATAAACCGGGTCCAGCTCATTGAGGAACCCAGTTCTTCTCTGGGTATTCCCGTAAGTTTCTCCCATCCTGCATTGGCAATCAGGACAGTAGTATCTGGTGCAATGATGAGCGTAGCGGCACCAGTCGTTTCAAAGATCGTTCGGTACAGGTTTTCGGATACCCGAAGAATCTGCTCCATCTCAGCCCGGGCAGAGATATCAACTACAGAAGCGACACTGAGGGTTGTTCCGGGTATAAGGGCTACATTATTGATGCAATGCCTGATCTCACCGGATCTTGCATGAAAACAGAATTCATAGACTTTCGGCGCAGAATCGGCTTCAGCACGCCGGACCTTGTGATACTGGATCATCCGTTTCAGATCTTCCTCTACCACAAAATCGGTCCATCGCATCTTCCCTTCCAACTCTTCGATTGAGTAGCCTGATAACTCAGCAAATCCAGAATTGGCCCGGGTTATTACCGCATTATTATCAATAAGGATCGTAGCGGCACCAGTCATCTCAAAGATCGTCCGGTACAGGTTCTCAGACTCCACAAGGGCAGATTCAGCCCATCTTCGCTCTAATGACTGTCGGATTTTATGAGCTAGTTCAGCAAACTGAGGTTTTGGCTCCCCCCCTTTCTGGAGATAGAAATCAGCCCCCTCGTTCAACGCAAGGATAACGACCTCTTCCCGCCCCTTCCCGGTAAACAGAATAAACGGTATTTGCCCAAACCGTATTCGTACCTGTTTTAAAAATTCAAGCCCGTTTGTGCCAGGCATCTGATAATCAGAGATGATGGCATCGAAATGGTTGTTCTGGAGAAGGTCTAATCCTTCTGATGCTGAATTAACGACAGTTACTGACAGATTCCCTAATCGTTCAAGGTAGCGTTTTCCGATATCGAGGAGTGCCGGTTCATCATCAACATACAAAACATGAATGGTGTCTGCCATCCCTCATACCCCTCTTCTGGCAGACATTTCCGCTGACTGCCCCAGTCCGGTCAGGTATATCAGGTCAGATCCATTTCCGGGTACCAGGAAATACCCTGATAACATCAGACACCAAAGCCGGGAAACATTCAGCAGTATCACAATACTCAGTCTTTCCAGTTTGTCCTGCATCACAATAAACATAATGATAGAGAGATCCATTATTCAGAGACTCCACAGGGATGTTCCCCGGATCCGATTACCTGATACCAAGAGAGAGAAGAACATACTGGTCATCTCCTCCCGAGACCCCTTCAATAAGACGCCCTGCCCCATCAGTACCCAACCGTGCTCCATCACCCCGAAGTCTCATAATAAATTGTGCACGTGGACCAAGCAGTTCTCGGGGACTGGTACTATTGTCAGGATAGAGATCATACCGATCATCATATCCAGGAGCCTGGATAACCACAGCATAAGTCCCGGGATTGAGATCTCCGGTCTCAATACCTGGTAGTTCAAATCTGAAGCTCCCGGTTCCATTCACAGGATGTGAATAATGTCTGACCAGATCCTCTCCAAATAGCCATACTGCAATCGTTCCCAGAGATGACATAGGGGTTTTTCCAGATATAAAATATGGATCTCCCGCAGTTATACCGGCAGCATCCCCTTCTGCACTCAATTTCGGCCCTGATCCGAAATCAGAGACAGACTCATCAGAAGGAATCACAGTAGGAGGCTTAACGATGGAGATCACAACATCACCTGATCTCCCGCTGTCAGTATCACCATGAATAGTATACTGACCCTGTCGTGTCCCTGGACCGGTCAGGAGTTGAATATGAACTGATTCCTCTGACGGAATATGTACCCGCCCGTAAAACGCAGTCCCATGACTGATGATATCATCAGGAACTTCAGATTTCACTGACCGGCCCGCCCCTCCTGTATACTGATACGCTCCGATCGGATAGGGTCCGGCAGGATCATCCTGCATTACCCCTTCCTGATCCCGGGTCAGAACCGGCGGGATATCCCCTGATTCATTCTCATTCATTCCAACCCCATCAATCCAGAGATAGACCTCATCACCTGGACTGCCAGTAATAGAGAGCGGAACCGGTTCACCTACGATGTATTCGAACCCATTAGTTGAGAGGGTAATCGGGGTATCAACCCCTGAATCCACCAACTGTATACCTGAACTATTTTTTGATCCTTCTGCAAATGTGGTAGTAAGGAGAGGGATATCAGGAATAGCTGTACCAGGGGTCTGATCCTCATCCCAGGATACACCGGTTGATGTTGACGAATCAGGTGCAGGATTAGTACCCCAGGCAGGAAGGCCAAAACCCAGTATGATAATGAGAAGAAGGATGGCAGAATAATTCAGCCAGATATTCATGGCTCAATATGGAAGAGCAGAGCCATAAACCTACCCATTCTCCCGGTAATCCAGGAACAATCAGAACCGGTAATACCCGGTGATTCGGAGAGGTTATTGTCAGGTAATTACAGATGTATGTGCTATGGTGCTTGAAGAGAAACTTATAGTGAGTTCACATGAAGAAGCAAAAGATATCGTACAATACCTAAAATCATTACATATTTCTTCCCGCATCATCTCAGAACCAGTCCTGAAAACCCAGCTTACTATTGCTGGAACGTATGCTGCCATCAAGGGATTCCTTGCTGAATATCCGAATCACCTCAGAGAACAATATGTCACCGCCACCGAGGAAGAGAGGGCACTGATAGATTTTGAAAGCCCTGATGATGAGATCTGGACACGCCTCCCCGGCACACTTGATTCATATCATTCTGGTGCAACAGAACTTTTAGACGGGGTCCTCACAGGAGACTTTGTCTGCAGTAACCTCTACAATATCCTGAATGGCAAAGACCTTCCCGGGCCTGATGCAGACCTGGCCAGGATAGAGCGGGATCTTGAAATATTCAGGATTTTTAATCTGAATGAGATCGTCGAGGTCTCAACAAGCGGTATTAAACTAGTCAAATCTGTATCTGCCGATGATATCACCTACTATATTCCGTATAATCTCAAATTCTCCCCAGGTGAAGAAATCTGTGAGAAGTACCAAATAACTACAGTTCGTTCATTTACCGGAAAAATGACCTATGCGGTGATCATGGGTGCTGAAGCTCTGCTCCATCCGGATCATACGGCCCTCTTTTATGAACTTGCACAACGGGGAATCGATACTGCTGCCATGTTTGAACATATGGACCACCATATCAATAAGACACGGGTACTATCAGATATAATTAATACCGTTATGGAGGGTGAGGTATCTCTTGAGGTACTGAAAGAGTCCTTCTTTGATGATCCTTCAGTCTGCGTCGGAGAAGGAATACTTCAGAACAGATCTGACTACTCACCTGAATTCATCGAAGAGGTGGTCGCTGACCTGAGAAAGATCGATGTTATCAGGGGAAAAGACCAGCGGCTTAAACCAGGTCGTGCTCTTAGTAGTAAAAAATCATCCTGATCCCTAAAACCCTCGCAATCACATGAGAATCCTCCATACCTCAGACTGGCACCTTGGTACAACCCTCTGTGGACGCAGACGGTATGACGAAGCCGAATCATTCCTTGACTGGCTCGCAGACTGTATCAGAAGAGAAGGAGTACAGACCCTGATCGTTGCCGGTGATGTTTTTGACACAACAACTCCCTCAAACCGGGCACTTGAGATCTATTACCGGTTTTTGGGAAGAATATCCAGATCAGGATGCAGGCATGTCGTGATAACTGCAGGAAACCACGACTCACCATCCCTGCTAGCTGCACCCAGAGAACTCCTCTCAGCCCTTGATATCCATGTCGTCGGGGGTATCACCGAGAATCCTGCTCATGAGGTCTTTATGTTGAGAGCAGAATCAGGGGAGCCTGAACTTATCCTCTGTGCAATTCCGTTTCTTCGAGATAAAGATATCCTGTGTGCTGATGCCGCAGAGACGATCGATGAGAAGAATGTCAAACTTCTTCAGGGGATCCGTACGCATTACCAGGATGTCTGCACCATCGCTCAGGAACGGCAGAACCAGCATACAGGAACCGGAAAAATCCCAATTATCGCAACAGGACATCTTTTTGCTGCCGGGGGAACGACCCGGGAAGGGGACGGAGTTCGAGAACTGACTATTGGCAGCCTGGTTCAGGTGGGTGCAGATACCTTTCCTGACTGCATCGATTACCTTGCTCTGGGCCATCTCCACCAGCCACAGCTGGTGAGTGGATCTCATACCCGCCGGTATTGTGGATCCCCTCTTACCATGGGATTTCAGGAAGAAAAGAAAGAAAAACAGGTTCTCCTGGTTGATATCACCAAAGATGGTCATGTCCAGGTCGAAGGGCGTATGGTCCCTGCAACAAGGAGGCTGATGAGGGTCAGCGGGGATGCAGCTACTATCGGCCTGCATCTTGCAGAATTGAAACTTTCAGGAGGCCGGATCTGGGTTGAGGTGCACATTGAGGATCCCCGGATCATTCCCGGGCTTCGTGAACAGTTGCATAAAGAAGTAGAGGAATCCAATATTGAGATCCTCAGGATAAAAAATACCCAGGCCGGCCCCCTGGCACTCAGGGGAGCAAATGAAGAGGAGACCCTTGAAGACCTCAATCCTATTGAGGTCTTTACCCGGTGCCTTGATTCAGGAGAAGAACCACCTGAAACAAGGGATGACCTCATGGCAGCGTATAAGGAGATCCTGGCAGAGGTTCTTATGGGGGATCTGAATGAAGAATAACCGATATCAGATCAGTAGGACCAGGAGATCACTATGAGACTCCTCTCAGTGCACCTGCGAAATCTCAACTCCCTGGCCGGTGACTGGATGATAAATCTCCAAGATCCTGCATTTACCTCATCAGGGATATTTGCGATAACCGGGCCGACTGGTTCGGGGAAGACGACAATTCTTGACGCAATATGTCTTGCCCTCTACGGGAAAACGCCCCGGCTTGACAGGATATCATCAAGTGAAAATGAGATCATGAGTCGCCAGACCGGAGAATGCCTGGCAGAGGTGACATTTGAGTCCCAGAAAGGATCCTTCAGATGTACCTGGAGACAGAAACGGGCAAGAAATAATCCTGACGGAAAACTGCAGCAGCCAGAGCACCAGATAGCAGATCTTCTCTCAGAGAAGGTGCTTGAGAGCAAGATCAAGGATGTGGCAACCAGGGTTAGAGAGGTCACCGGGATGGACTTTGCCCAGTTTACCAGATCTATCCTCCTCGCTCAGGGGGGGTTTGCAGCATTCCTTGAGGCAAAAGAGGACGAACGGGCAGACATACTGGAGCAGATTACCGGAACTGACCTGTATAGTCAGATATCAAAAAAGGTCCATGACCGGACCGGTGCAGAGCGTACCAGGCTCCAGGAGATGCAGGCTCTGACCGGGATGGTACCCATTCTCACTCCTGAGCAGGAGGAGAACCTTGTTCAGACGATAACCCGAAAAGAAGCCAATGCTCGTGAGATATCTGTCCGGGTGCAAGCACTCAGGGAAGCATCAGACTGGCACACCCGAATTGTGAGCCTGAAGAATGAACTGGCCATCATCAAAGAGCAGGAGGATGAGCTCAACCGGAGACTGGAGCAGGCACTCCCTGACAGAAAGCGACTCAATACCGGAAAACAGGCTGCTTGCTGCGAAGGTGCATGGTCATTATTGCAGGCATTACGACAGGATCAGGTGCGGGATCTCAAACAATGCTCCTCGCTCACCATTAATCTGGAAAAATCCGAAGAAACCTACAAGAAGACCGGAGAGGCGGCTGAGAAACTCCACGCCAGGGTCCGTGAGGAGCAGATGAGGCTTGAGCAGGAAGGGCCAATTCTCATTGAGATCAGAAGACTTGATACCCTCATCGGGGAGTCAGACCTGAAGGTATCTGATCTAAAGAAGGAACTTAAGAACCTGTCAGAGCGAAAGGAGACGCTAACAAAGAATCTTGATGAGATTACCCAGGTGGGAGAGAGGATAACGAAATCTCTAACCGAGGCGATCTCTTACTTAACTGATCATGATAGTGATGCTCCCCTGCTAAGTGTTTTTTCAGGAATACAGCAGCAGGTACTTAACTGGACCCAAAAAGCGAACCTGATAGCGGATCTTCATATCAAGCAGGAGAGATCAGGTCAGAACCTTCTGAAGGCAGAAGAAGAGTTCAGAAAGGCACAAGCAGGGATCAGTGCTCATGATGAAATTATTGCAGGGCTAAAGGCTGAACACCAGACACTCGATGATTTGATCTGTGAGTTGTATGCTGGAGATGACCTCTCATCCTTACGCGAGGAGGAGAGTCGTATCGTCTCATCTCTTGAAAGGCTCAGACATCTCGCAGAAAAAACCAATTCCCGGGATCGCCTCATCACTGAACTTGAGGAGATTATCAGGAAGAGAACGGATGCAGATCAGGAACTGGTTACAAACAGGGCTGAATATAATACCCGGCAAAGCCTGATTACCCATTTGGATGAGAAGATAGTCATCTTAAGGAGGGAAGCCCGGCTGGCTGCCCGGATGCGAGATCTCGAGGATGAACGCCGACGCCTGGTTACGGGTGAGATCTGCCCACTCTGTGGATCCCGGGATCATCCACTGGCAACCGGAGAAGAACCTGTACCAGATCAGGCTGAGGCCAAACTTGCGGTTGCTGAAGAAGAACGAATTGCATTATTTGATCAGATATCATCCATTGAGACCAGGAGAGGGATTTTGGAGGGTGAGACCGCAACCAGCCAGAAGGATGAACTCAAGTACCGGAATCAGATAACTGAATATGATAATGTCTGGATGGCTGAAGCTGGAGATCTGGAGATTGACCCTTCTGTACAGAACCGGTCAGAAGCTTTAGATGATCTGATAGTCAGAAAAACCCGTGAAGAAAATTTTTTGAAGGACCGAATAAATAAGATTATCCATCTTGAAGGAGAGGGCCGAAACCTGGATAAGAAGATACATGAAGCAGGTGAGGAGAAGACCCGGCAGGCTCTGGATCAGGAGACGAAAAGATCCCTGTGTACCCGGTATCGGGATGATTGTGAACGCTTTTCAGGTGAGATTGCCCGTGAACGTGTATCTTCAGAAGAACTTCTGGTTGCCATAACCCAGACAATATCTCCATTCACTTCAGTTGAACTTACCCTGGATTCCTCTGGTACCATACTCACAGACCTGGAATTGCGAAAAAAAACCTATCAGAAACAAGATAATCTGAGACAAACCACAGAGGTCGAACAATCGATAAACGCCATCACCCTTGGGAACATCCAGACAACCCTTCGTGAGATCGCTAAACAGGTTTCTGAAAATGAACAGGTGATGGAGCAGATACTCACTGAACAGAAGGAGTTGGTCAGGGACCGAACGCTTCAATATGGAGAGAAAGATCCTGATACAGAAGAGTCGCGACTGAAAGAGGCAGTTCGATCTACTCAGGAATCTCTCGATATAGCAGAAGCAGCATGGCGAAGTTCTAGCGAAGAACACAATAAACTCTCCGGACAACTGAAGAACCTGGGAAGTGTCATTTCTGCCAGAGAAGCTGAGATCCAGGAGAAGGAATCCGGATTTATACAGACCATCACCGCCACAGGGTTTCCAAGTGAGGAGGAGTTTAGATCAGCTCTTCTCAGCACTGAAGAGTTGAGCCGAATCGAAGCACTCATCTCAGGACTGGATAAGGAGCATACAACACTGATTGGATTGGTCATCAACCGGCAGAATGCCATCATCCTGGAAGAGGAGAGAAGAATAACCGAAAAACCTGCTGATATTGTCACGTATGAGCTACAGACAAATGAGGAAGAGCAGGCTGCAATTCTTAAAGATATCGGTTCCCTACAGAAAGAGCGGGATGAGAATGCTCTCCGTAGAGACCAGATAGCAGATCGCCTTGTTGCGATAGAATCTCAGCGGCGGGAACTGACGAAGTGGGAGCGCCTGCATGATCTGATCGGTTCTGCTGACGGAAAGAAATTTAGAGTTTTTGCCCAGGGTCTGACTTTTAAAATTCTAATCACCCAGGCAAACCGCCATCTCACCCATATGACCGATCGGTACCTCCTTATACAGGATGAGAAGACCCCCCTTGATTTGGCAGTGATCGACACCTGGCAGGCAGGTGAGATACGAAGCACAAAAAACCTTTCAGGCGGCGAGAGTTTTATCATCAGCCTCTCGCTTGCCCTGGGGCTCTCAGGAATGGCAAGTAAAAACGTCAGGGTAGACTCTCTCTTTCTTGACGAGGGGTTTGGCACCCTTGATGACGAGGCGCTTGAAACAGCTCTGACAGCTCTTTCAGGACTTCGACAGCAGGGAAAACTGATCGGTATTATCTCACATGTACCGGCAATCAGAGAACGGATTCCAACCAGAATCGTGGTTGAGAAGGGTAGCAATGGCAGAAGTACCCTAGAAGCGCCAGGGTGCACCAGAACAACGCGATTAGTAAGAGAATAAAAAAATTATGGGGAGAAGGAGAAGACATCATGCCCATCGGTGGTGAGCACACCCCAGTGACTCCCGACCGTTCCTTCCTGATTATCCTTCCATTCCTCATCAAATGCCTCAAAGTAGTAGTAGGGAACACTGGCTTCAGCTGCCCAGGCTGTGACCTTATCCCGGTATAGCTTCGCATTCTCTAGTGACGGAGCAGCCCTGCCAAACTGGCTTCCGGCTTTTGGCCACCCGGTTTCAGAGATCACTACCGACTTTCCCCCTGCCGCGGCTTTGACCTCTGCATACCGCTCTTTTACAAAATCAGGTGCAACGGTTATATCTACCGATTCCCAGAACGGGTAGACATGTACATACACCTGATCAACTGCATCGATCAGTTCAGGATGATCGAGCCAGATTCCATGTGGCTCAGCAGTTGTCACCGGTATCCCCCCTGCACCGGCACGGACCTTCTGAATATTTCGGATCAGTTCTTCAGTACTCAGATCCCCTCTCAGCACTGTCTCACTTCCAACGATCATCATATCTGCCTGTCCGTTCTTTGCCACCGCAATTCCAGCACTGATAGCTTTTTCGTTGGCATCCGGATCTGCTCCAAGCCAGATCCCGATTGCTGCAGTAAGACCAAGGCGGTGCGCAATTTCCCCTGCTTGTGCCATCCCCCCATCAGTGCTGTACGTCCTGATTGACCCCGTGTACGGGGCAACAAGTTTCATTCTCTCCTCAACTGTTGCCACAGAGAGAACTTGTCCGGTCTCGGGATTCTCACCAGTGAAGAATGGAGAGAAACAGAGCCCATAATATTCCTGTCCGCTCGTGGCAGATCCGGTATCTGAGGGCCCCCCCTCTGCGGATACACTGCCTGATACAAAGAGAAGGAAGAGAATCATCAGGGTGAAAGCCCACATTCCACCCTCGTTCAGTAATAGATAGGTATTCTGTCTGCTCTCCATGATATATCACCAATACGTTCTGTCCATAATTGTTGTTAATCCGTCAGATTACTATTTCCTACTCAATTCACAGGAGCGGTAAGCGAATAACTCTGACGGGAGGGTACTCATCCCCTCTACGATCGGAGGGTATACATGCAGCGGAATCAGGTAAGCAGCAAACTCAGCCGGCTCCTGATCATTTCCCCCGGTTATGTACCGGCATTCCCAACTGCCATCTGATCGGATAGGTGCAAATGCCCGATTATATAAGGGTTGAGGCCCACTCCACCGGCCATCAACCCGGATATACAGGACAACTCCCATCTTATCCGGATTAACACCACAAGCCACCCCGGAAATACTGTCAGAGTACCCCCCATACGGGTCAGGAGTAATTCTGAACTCAATCGGAGCACCTAATCCGGAAAAGTTACATACGGCCAGGGATGCTGCTGAGCATCCCACAAGACTCCCGATTCCGAGAAAGAGGAGCAGGAGACCGGGTACGAGAGTGCCACTGTGCATAATAAACCCCTTGATCTGATTTGAGCAACCCCACTGTCCACCAGTAACGATTGAAACTGTTGAACACTAACTATAGTATCCAGAATCATATAAGCGTTGGCATTGAAAGGATTTGCTCACAATTCAAAGATTAAAAATATAAACTGTTCAACACTAAACAATTAAATCCTATTACTGGTGAACTATACATATGGAATCAGCAGGAGTCCGAACCCCTGCATCCCGCCTGATAGATCTGCTCATCAGGCTTGAAGAACAGAAAAGAGAGACCAGTAGAATAGGAAAGGAGGTATCAGAACGAATTGCGGGAATTGAATCTGAACTCACCCATATGATAACAGAGATCAGGGAAATACTGGCAGATCAGGGGGAAACAGAAGACAGAGATGGAGAGCCGGGGCAGATCTTCTCCCCTGACTTCTTCAACGATATTCCAGATGAGAAACTCAGACGAACATTGCAGGTGCTTATCAGGAATGATAATGAAACAGCAGACAAGATTGGGGAAATTTTGAAGAGAGACAGATCTACGGTCTGCCAGTACCTCAATACTTTGAAGATGATGGGTTATGTTACCAAAGAACGGGAAGGACATAAAATCCGATATTCAGTCAGATATAAGTAGGAGAACCAAATTACAAGTACTCTGATTTATTTCAGCATACTGTGAGGAACCATGAAGATCATCAGTACCTGTTCATTCAAAGGCGGTTGCGGGAAGAGTACAATTGCCGCCAATCTTGCCTACCTGCTTGCGAAGTCAGGAAAGAAAGTGTGCATCCTGGACTCAGATGCCAGTCACCCCTCGCTCCATCTTCTCCTTGGACCTTCCTCTAAAAACCTGACACCGACATTTTCGGATTATATCCTTGACAACCAGACTGATCCGGATTGCATAATTCATGATATATCATCCTCATTTGGGCTACAGCCATCATCACTCTCAATAATCCCCTCACGCCTCGACTCTAAAACCATCAATAACCTGATAAAAAATCATAAATTTGACTACCAGAGGATCAGAGAACTTTCAGATGAGGTCAGACGGCAGGGAACTGATATCCTGATCATAGATACCACCCCTGAACTTGATAGTATCGTCAGGATGCAGCTGCTCCTCAGTAATCTGATCCTCCTCTTCACCCGCATTGATGAGGTGGATATTTGGGGAACGATAGAGACCATCGATCTGCCACTTCCCTCAGATCTCCTGATTGTCTTTAATAATGTCAATCTTCCATCAGTGAAAGCTCAGTCAGGTGGAGAGGAAGGTCTGCGCAAAGAACTGATCGCTGCATGGGATACTGTCAGGAAGGGCCCAGGTATCAGTTATAAAATATTTCAGCAGTATCCACAAGCTGTCCTTAAAGACAAGATCAGACCATCAGATATGCCTGGCGATGTCAGGTCAGTCTCAATCTTCCCGTACCCTATTCCCCATTCCCAGGATCTTCAATTCTTTCATGCACGTGATAATAAGGATCTCTTTGTACGGGTGTACCCAAAAGATCCTACCGCTCAAACACTCAGCCTGTTTGCGGCTGATATCAATTTATTTGGATGAGTATGAAGAAGAGAGCACGAATCAGAATAGATCTCGACGGGTATAGCCATGGGGTGATTACCACCTTCTGCACCCCGGACACCATATCCAAGGTGCCTGATGCATCACCCCTGATAATCCCGGTAAATGTGATGCTGGATCAGCATGGAGAGACGATATCATCACGGGAAGAGGGGCCGGTACCGGGCGGGTATCACCTGGTAAACCTTCAGAATGAGGATAGTGAAGGATCCGAAGGGAACCAGGGATTATGGGAATATTTTCTTTCAGGCCTGGTTGCAGAGATGATCCGGCGCTTGAACAAGACCAACCCGGGCGGGGTAGAATCCTGTGAACTTCAGATTGAGATGCCAGATCGATCCTCCCGGAAAATGAAGAGAAATATATCAGAAGCCTGCCGAAAGATTGCAACCACAAAGAAGGATGCCCCAGAATCCCGCGGAAAGATAACCAGGTACTGTGTCAGGCGAGCAGGCGATCTTCACCGGACTATCATCGGAGTCCTGATTCTGTGGTGCCTGGTTGCGACAATTACTGCAGGCTCCCTGCTCGGCATCGGAATGCCACACTCTCCTCAGTCAACCCCCCTCCTCTTCACCCATATTCCCATAGAAGGAGAAACTGATCCCTACGTCTCCGGAAGAGTCGCAGAAGATGTCGATCCTGAAGCCTTTCTTGTAGTGCTCTATATCAAAGTGAGTAATCGGTGGTGGGGTCCAAAACCCGCATACGAGAGCCCATATTCAGTAATCAAGAGCGATAGAACATTCAAAACCAGATATCTGACCGGAGGACTAGATGACCTGGCAACTCACTTTCAGGCTTACCTGATCCCCATCGGGTCTATCCCATTCAGATCAGAAGGACTCGCGGAGCTCCCTGCAGAGATGAGAAAATATCCATGGGTTATGAGTGAACGCCCAAACGACCCATTTTCATCATTTTTTGGAATCAGGGGAGTTTATGGTTTTGGGGACGGTGAGACTGCCAGTCCAGAGGATGAGACCCCGTTGAATCCCTAATCAGCATTATCAAGAAGGAGAGTATCAAACCATGTTTCGAAGAGTAACCCTTCCCAGATCTATTGCAGGAAGATTATACCTGACCTCCATGCCTGGTGCCGAGGAATCGATGGCAGAATTCAATGAACGAGCCGTAGAGTATGCAATCAATCGAATCATCTGCCTTACCCCGATGGGTGAGGTCGATGAAGAATCACTTCACTATGCACAGGCCATACGGACACACACAAACTCATGGGAACACACAATCTTTCCAATCCCAGACTATGGTATTCCCCGGGACTGGAAAGGATTTCTGGATCTTGTCAAAATAACAGGATCAGAACTCCAGGCAGGAAAGAATGCCCTGACCCACTGCCGGATGGGAATCGGGCGAACCGGAATGTTTGCAACAGTGGTACTTATGGCACTTGGTGTTCCGTATGATCAGGCCAAATATGAGGTGAAATCTGCGGGATCTAATCCGGAGACGAGAATTCAGCGGGATCTCATCGCCTGGTGCAGAGAACAGCTCCAACCGGATCAAGGATGAGAGAGCAGAAAGGAAAATACAGCGAGGCGGAGATCAGTACTGGTTCAGATCTCTTTCCCTAATGGGAAAAATATATACAACCCCCATGAGGTTACTATTATGGCAAACCCCATATCACCACCCAATACTAATCAGTCATCACAACACCCTGAAGATTCCAGGTACCTGATTACGGCTCTGGAAGATGCTCTTTTAGCAGTCAACCGGCCTGATGCCCGGAGGATTGTAAAGGACTCGTGCTCTGTAACATCACCAATCTCATGCCTTGAAACACTTATCATTCCGACACTCGACGAGATTGGAAAGAGGTGGGAGCGGGGAGAGGTAGCCCTCTCTCAGGTCTATATGAGTGGACGGTTCTGCGAAGAGATCGTCGATCAGATGCTGCCTAAAGGGCATTCTGATCGGAAGAATCAGCCAAAGATAGCAGTCGTCGTTCTTGAGGACCATCATTCGCTTGGGAAACGAATCCTGTACTCAGTCCTCCGTGCCAGTGGATTTGAGGTTATTGATTATGGGATAGGGATATCAGTGGAGACGCTTGTGGAGAACGTAACGAGGGATAAGATTCAGATTCTTCTGATCTCAACACTCATGCTCCCGGCAGCTCTCCGGACAAAAGACGCAATAAAACAGATTAAAGATCGACAACCACAGACAAAGGTAATTGTGGGGGGAGCTCCGTTCAGATTTGATACCGAACTCTGGAGAGAGGTCCAGGCTGATGCCATGGGGCATACGGCAACCGATACGATAGAAATTATCAATACACTGGTAGAGGAGATGGCCTAATGAGTGGCGAGATGACTCCCATGGAGCGGACCGTCTCAACCCTTGGGTTTGAAGAACCCGACCGAGTGCCGCTCTTTTTACTCCTTACCATGCATGGAGCAAAAGAACTCGGGCTTTCTATCCAGGAGTATTATTCGAAGGCTGAGCATGTCATCAAAGGTCAGATCCTCCTCCAGAAGAAGTACCAGTCTGATTGTTATATCGGTTTCTGCTATGCAGCAGCCGAAATTGAAGCCTTTGGTGGGGATACTATCTTTTTTGATAACGGCCCTCCAAATGCCGGTCAACCAATCATCAGAGATCCTGGCGATATCGGAAAATTATCAGTTCCAGAGATCGAAACCAGCCCCTCGCTGATTAAGGTGCTTGATATCATCGCCGGGCTTTACGCACATGCACAGGATACTATTCCGATCAACGGTGTGGTCATATCCCCCTTCTCAATTCCGGTTATGCAGATGGGGTTTGAAGCATATCTTGATCTTCTCTATGATCATGAGGATCTCTTCTGGAATCTGATGGATATCAACGTAGAGTTCAGCGTCGCATGGGCGAATGCACAACTCAAAGCCGGGGCTACTGCGATCGCCTACTTTGATCCGGTCTCCTCCCCCACCTGCATTCCCCCTGAACTCTATAGAAAGACGGGACAGATTATTGCTAAAAGGACGATAGCGAGGATCAAGGGCCCTACCGCAACCCATATGGCATCCGGACTGATACTCCCGATAATCGATGATCTGGCAGAGACCGGAACTGCTATCGTTGGAGTCAGCGCCCATGAGGATATCGGAGTTGTGAAGAATGCATGCAACAGAAGGATGACTGTGCTTGGAAATCTCAACGGTATCGAAATGAGGAGATGGACACCTGAGTATGCTGAGGCAGCGGTGAAGGATGCAATTGCCAAAGCGGGACCAGGCGGAGGATTTATCCTCTCAGATAACCACGGGGAGATTCCCTGGCAGGTTACCGACGAGGTCCTTACTGCGATCTGTTCGGCAGTCAGAACCTGGGGGAGATATCCTCTTGACTGGACCAGATGATGAAACACAGGATAGGCCTTCTCTATTGTGGATCACTCTCTACCGAGTTAGAAACAGCATTATCAGGGACTGAATTTCCTGATCTGATAACACTCCCCTATCAAAGACATTGCTCAGTGACCAGGCAGGGATGGGATCCCATAGAAGAACCCTTTCGTCAGTTCATACAGGAATGCACTCGGATAATAATCATCGGATGTGGGTGTATGACAACCATCATCCCTCCGGAAATTTCCACAGACAATGTGGAGATCACAATTCCTAACCTCTTCTCAGATATTCTTCTCCCTGAAGCCCTGGTCGCATCTTATCTGAAAGAAGGGGCATATCTGATAGTGCCTGAAAATCTCACCAGATGGGAGGACTTTTTCACATGCCAGGGATTTGATCCTGATTCGGCTAAAATGTTTGTAACAGAGTCTGTACAGAGGATAATCTGCGTTGATATGCTGGATCAACCGGACACCAGAGTAACTCTCGATCATCTCAGCCGTACTCTTGGAATTCCTGTTGAACATATTCCTGTTGGTATAGCACCACTTCGGCGCTATATATCAGATCAATATCAAAGATGGCAGACCCTGACAGATAAGCTGCAGATTGATGAGATCATCGCTGATGCCCATCGTAAATCAGCAGATTATGCAATGATGATTGATCTTCTCGGAGAGGTTACCACCATCCAGGATGAAGGCCAGGTCATCGAGAAGATCCTGGATCTCTTCACCCTCCTCTTCTCTCCTCACGAAATCGGATACTTTCGGGCAACCGATAAGGAATATGGGAGAGTGATCAGCAGACCAGAAGGATTTTTTGAGAATGATCAGCCAGGAATGCGATTTTTCTCCCATCAGGAGGAGTCTGGTATCTCTGATTCCGGGACCGGATTCTTCATCACCATCATACATGACCAGGTCACGTTAGGAATGCTTGCACTTGAAAATCTGGCAGTACCTGAGCGGATCCCTGATTACCTGGATATCAGTCAGTTTATTAGCAAAGTATGTGCCCTCGCTCTGGTACATGCTAGGCGGTATCAGCAGATCGAGACAACGGTGAAAGAACTTGGAGAAGAAGTACGACATCGAAGAAAGATCGAAGAGGCATTACATCTTGCAAGTAAAAAACTGAACCTGCTCTCCAGTATCACCAGGCATGATATCCTGAATTCACTCAATGCTTTGCTTGCCTATCTTGATTTTTCACGGGGGAAAGTGAAGGATAATATGATAGTGTCAGAATATATCGAGAAAGAGATCCTAATCGCTGAAACTATCCAGCACCAGATAGAATTTACCCGTTATTATGAGGAAATTGGTATTTCAGCACCAGAATGGAAGGATATTTCAGGAGTTATCAACCGGGCGGCCAGTTCCCTGAAACTTCAGGATATCTCTCTTGAGGTGCAGGTACATGGTCTTGCAGTATTCTGTGACTCACTCATCGAGAAGGTCTTCTATAACCTATTCGAGAACACTCTCAGGCATGGCGAGCATGTAACGGCAATTACGATCTCATCTTCTCTGGTCCAGACAGAGATGATTCTGGTGTATACAGATGACGGGGTAGGAGTCGCTCAGGAGGATAAAGATCTTATTTTTGAACAGGGTTTTGGAAAAAATACCGGGTTTGGAATGTTTCTTACAAAAGAGATCCTCTCAATAACCGGGATATCAATTCAGGAAACCGGAGTGCCAGGCGAGGGAGTTCAGTTCGAGATGGTTATTCCCGAAGGGAAGTTCAAAACAGGTAATTGAATGAAGAGGGGTACAAAGACCTTATTCTGATACTATCCCTACCTCAAAGAGGATATAGCATCATCGGTAAATCTGAGGGTATGCAGATCCTTCTCATCCTTGCCCATCCGGATTCCGCCAGTCTGAACCATGCGATCGCAAACCGGGTCAGGGACAGGCTCAAGCAGAACGGCCATCAGGTCTGGTATCATGATCTCTACCAGGAGCAGTTTGATCCCCTGCTGCCTGCATTTGAGATCCCCAGAGACAGCAGCCTTGAACCGATCCTTTCCAGGCATTGTTATGAACTTGCCACCTGTGATGGTATCGTTATCATCCACCCCAACTGGTGGGGCCAGCCTCCGGCAATTCTCACCGGATGGGTGGACCGTGTGGTCAGGCCCGGAATCGCATACCAGTTTGTTGAGGGAGACGGTGGAGAAGGAGTACCCGTGGGTCTGCTCAGGGCAAAGGCTGCCCTGGTTCTGAATACTTCAAATACTGCAGCAGACCGTGAGGACCTGATATTTGGGGATCCTCTGGAGCGGATATGGAAGGACTGTATCTTTGGGCTCTGCGGGGTGAACGATGTTCATCGGAAGATGTTCAGGATTGTAGTGACCAGCAGCCCGGCAGAACGTGAGAGATGGCTTTGTGAGGCTGAAGGAATGACAGAGAAGATCTTTCCTGCAATACACACACCATGAGCACCAGTGAACCCACCATCACCAATCAGTTTCAGTTCAGTCAGCACAATAATCAGGTCTCACACTGACGATATGATATGAAACCGACCGGTAGGCAGTTCATGGCGATGACCCGTTATGATGAACTAAGTCCATCAGATCAGTCAATGGGACTCTCTGCTCCCCCTTTGGAAAAACCAGTTCCCCACGGAGTGGTACCCATCATCCTCCCTGAGATAGATCAGATTGCCGTTCCTGATTTCTCTCTCAGGGACGGGATTAGAGAGCGCCGAAGTATCAGGCACTACCAACGCTCTCCCCTCAGCGTAGAAGAACTGGCATACCTGCTCTGGGCAACTCAGGGAATCAACGCAGTTCAGGCACCCTATTACACCCTTCGAACGGTTCCATCTGCGGGGGGGCGTCATGCATTTGAAACCTACCTTTGTATCAACCAGGTAGACGGTATCCCTCCGGGAATATATCGGTACCTGCCCTTTTCTCATGCCCTGATCCCTGTCGATCTGAGTCCAGGAACATCTGACCAGACAATGAAGGCTTGTCTTGGCCAGGCTTTTGCGAGGAGTGCCGCATTAGTTTTTCTGTGGTCATGTGTCATTTACCGGATGGCATGGCGGTATAGTGAACGTGCCTACCGACTGGTTCATCTTGATGCAGGACATGTCTGCCAAAACCTCTATCTTGCCGGTGAACAGATCGGATGCGGAGTATGTGCTATTGCTGCATTTGACGATCAACTTGCGGCAGATCTGCTTAAGATAGATGGTGAAGAAGAATTTGTGATCTACTGTGCAACAGTCGGAAAGAAAGAGGATGGATAGAGCGATTACTCCTCTGCAGGAGGAGCACCGGCTGGCATCTGGAGGTACATCCGGGCATACTCCTCAAACCAGTCTGCCTTTTCAAGACCTGCAATATCGATCGGAGACGCATATCTGTACTCATCATGTTCCCGGCTTATTGAGAGGCCACCACTGAGGATTGAACCGATCATGACAAGATGAACAATCCTGGATTCTTCAGTCTCCTGCATGGCTGTTCCGGCTGCAGTATGAATAACCACAGAAAATCCGGTCTCTTCTAGCACTTCCCGTTTCAAGGCTGCATCAAAGGGTTCAGCAGTATCGATCTTTCCTCCAGGGAGTTCCCACTTTCCCGGGTTTGTCTCTGACTGGGCAGAGCGTTTCAGAATCAGGATATGGCCGTGTTGATCAAAGAGAAGTATCCTGACTGAGAGAGCAAATGGCTTTCCGGTCATAAAAGAGGGTCACCCTTCCAGAGAGATAAGGATTGCGGAAGGGAAAACCAAACATCTCCTGATCAGATGATATATTGCAATGAACCTCAACCAGGTATGCATAGCATTTATCCACTTTCTTACCCCTTTCATCTTATGCCCTGTATTTTTTCCGGAATCATACTCCTTTACCTCATCACCCTGATATCCGTCATATTCCTCAGCGCTCCAACCGAAGCTTCACTCACCGCTGGGATAAAACCAACGGACCATGATGATTCTCGTGCGAAAATGGCAAATCCTAACCCTCTTGAGCCGATCAGATCCCACTATGAACCAGGTGAGATAACCGCCCTGCTCAACGCGGCTATTACGACTGCAGATGCTTCGATGGACACGATAGCCAAGATTCCCCCCGGGGAAAGAACCCTGAATAACACCCTGCTCAGGTTTGAAGATACGTTCGCTGTCTTTTATGATGCAATATATCCGCTCACCATCATGGGATATGTATATCCTGATGAGAAGGTTGCTGCTGAAGGAATGTATGCCGAAGAGCAGGCTGCAATCTTCTCCATCAAAACATACAGTCGACGGGATCTCTTCGATGCAATCCGCAGCAGAACTCCTGTAACTCCAGAAGAATCACGACTCCTGAACCTCACGGTGCGGGAATTTACCAGAAACGGACTCTCTCTCCCTGACGATGAACTCATGCAGGTTCGGGATCTGAGAGAGAAGATCACAAAACTAGAGAGCGAGTTCGTAGGTAACCTGAATAATGATAATACTACAGTTGAATACACCCCAGATGAACTGACCGGTCTTCCTCCAAAGATCCTCTCTCTATTTCAGAGAACGGTGAACGGAACATACCTGGTCACCACGAAGTATCCTGACTATTATGGAGTAATGCAAAATGCAGACCGATCTGACACCAGGAAGCGGATGCTTGCAGCATTTGTAAACCGGCAGACCGATAAAAATATGGCCCTCCTTGAGGAGGCGATAACTCTGCGAAAACAGGTCGCGAAAATACTTGGATATCAATCCTGGGTTGAATATCGTACAGACGGAAGAATGGCAAAGAATCAGGAGCATGTGATCTCATTTCTACAAGACCTGAAGGCACCACTCAGGGAAGAGACCAGAAGAGAGATGGCAAATCTTCTGATAATGAAACAACTCCTCAATCCGGGAGCATCCTCCCTGGATGCATGGGACCTCCTATATCTGACCGAACAGGTGAAACGACAGAGCTATGCTCTCGATACTGAAGAGATTCGGATGTACTTTCCTGCACGGACAGTCATCGCAGGGATGTTTGATATCTTTTCAGATCTCCTGGGGGTCAGGTTTGTTCAGGTCCCTGATGCCCAGGTATGGGACATCAATGTTTCACTGTACCAGGTTCTGGATACAACAGATAACACAATTATTGCGTATATTTATATGGACTTATTTCCCCGCTCAGGGAAATACGGGCACACCATGATGTGTCCACTCAAAAACGGGCGTCTCCTTCAGGATGGAACATATTCTACCCCTATCTCTGTCATCGTAGGGAACATGAGAGGTCCGGATGGAGATATCCCATCCCTTTTGTCATTTGATGATGTTCAGGGATTATTCCATGAGTTTGGGCATATTCTCCATCACAGCCTTACTGTTGCCCCCTATGCAAGCCTCTCCGGGACTAATGTCGAGTGGGATTTTGTTGAAACTCCGTCACAGATGGTTGAGGAGATGGTGTATGAACCAGTGATCCTTGATGCAATATCCGGGCATTATCTGAATCAGACACAAAAAATCCCGCCAGACATGAGAGAAAATCTCATCACGTCAAAGTCAGTAGATATTGGTTTGACCCATACGAATAGGTACATTAAATCTGTCGTCGACGTCGCCAGTTATTCAGGTACGAATCCTGTTGATCTGACACACCTCTACAACCAGGAGTACACAGAAATGATGGGAATTTCCCCCCTTCCCGGGAGTCAAGAAGTTGCAACGATCGATCATTATATGGCGGGATATGATGCAGGATACTACAGTTATCTCTGGTCAAAAGTGTATGCTCTAGATGTTCTCAAGCAGGTGAAGGATGAGGGGATACAAAATGGAACCACCGGAGAGCGACTAAAATTATGGATTCTCGGCCCGGGAAATACTCAGGATGGTATGGATCTTTTGAAAGGGTTCCTCGGAAAGGAGCCGGGTCTTGATGCTCTTTACATCTACCTGCATCAGATACCAGAACCTTCAGGAGGATCCTAATCCAAATTCTGATCGGTGAAAGTGACACTTTTCAGGTATGGAATCAAAGATATAAGAAAAAAATCCGACACAATCACTCAGAGAGATGAGGAATAATTCGATAATATCTCGGAAAATCAATAATATAGAGGAATCGTGAATCATACATCCCTGAATGATCTTATACCGCATATATCAGACGGGCACCTCGGAAATGAATCAGATATCCTCAATGCAATGTCTGAAATGCTCGTATATCATGATACAGAACTCAGGATACAGTGGGCTAACATATCAGCATGTAGATCAGTCAATCTGGATCCTGAGAGCATTAGAGGACGATACTGTTTTGAGGTATGGCAGAACAGAACAGAACCCTGTACAAATTGTCCATTATTAAAAGTTATTAAAACGCTGGAGCCGCACCACGCGAATGTAACGACACTCCAGGGCAAAATTCTCCATGTCCGTGGATACCCGGTCTTTGATGAGCAATCCAGAATTGTCGGACTATTAGAATTTAAAGAAGATATTACTGACCAGGTAAAAGCAGAAGAAGCAGTAAAAAATAAAAACAGTGATCTGCAGAAAGCTCTGCTTGAGATAAGAGATGCTGATGAAAAAATTAAGTGTCAATATCAGATATTAGAAGAACGCGAGAGGGTAATTAAGGAGAAAGACGAGTTACTCACCAATATCATACACTTCTTTCCTGATCCAACATTTGCAATTGACAATTTTGGAACAGTTATCGCCTGGAATCAGGCGATGATGACAATTACCGGTAAGAGTACAAACGATATGATAGGGTCGCAGGATCTCTCTATCGTACGTTCTATCTATGGGGGAGTCCACCCCCCACTCATCTCCCTGATACGTACTCATTATGAACAGATTCCCGAATACCCCTCTGTTACCCGCAATGGAGCGAGACTGGAGTCTGAAATCTTCTCTCCACAATACAATAATACGGGTTCATATATCTGGATAACCGCATCCCCATTGTATAACTCATCAGGCGATACAATCGGATATATCGAATCTATCAAGGATATTTCAGATAGGAAAAAAGCTGAAGAACTCGCAATTAAAACGGAGACTGAGCGAGAGTTACTCCGAATAAATGAGGAGTTACATGCTGCTTATGAGGAGCTGACTGCAACAGAAGAAGAGCTGAGGGCAAATTATGAAGATCATTTGAAAACTGAACTTGAGCTTAAGGATAGTGAAGAGAAATTCCGTCACCTGGTCGAGTACTCTTTTGAATCAATCGCGATTATTGATATGCAGGGAACGATTCTTTTTGCAAACCGGGCGATTGCAAATCTGGTTGAGGTGGATGAGGCTTCTGCACTGATTGGGAGAAACGTGATGGAATTTATCGCTCCACAGTCCCATAATCAGGTGATCCGTGATTTTACACAGGTGGCAGAGGGAATTGATGGATTCATATCAGACTATCAGGCACTCACCGCAAAAGGAAATATCCGCCATGTAGAAAGTATTGGTAAATGTATTACCTATAATGATCAGCCTGCAGACTTACTCTCGATTCATGATATTACCGCCAGGATTCAATATCAGGATGAACTCCAGCACCAGAAAGAAATTATTGAGACTGCATTTCATTCACTTTCTGCTGTTGAAGAAGATCTCCGTAAAAATTTTGATGAGATACTGGAGAAAGAGCATAAACTACGGGAGAGTGAAGAGCGATTCAGGGCTATCTTCTCCATGGTCCCGGATCCAATCATCCTCACGAGAATTCATGATGGATCCATTATTGACTGTAACCAGGCACTGATCGACCTGCTTGAACGCCCATACCATACCATTCTGGGAAGATCAACACTTGATTTCTGCGTATGGAAGAATAATGAAGAGCGGGAAGCGTTCCTCCACGAGATCAGCCGAACAGGAGTTCTGGACAAAAAGGAGTTGCTCTGGCGCAATGATGCAGGCAAATATCTCAACATCCTCTTCTCTTCCCGAATTATCGACATTAATGGAGAGAAAGTCATAATTAGTGTTGGATTTGATTTTACAACTCTCAAACAGACTGAGCAATCACTCAGAGAATCAGAGGAGATGTTTCGAAACCCGGTTGAAAATTCTCCGGTCGGAGTGTTCCTCTTCCAGAACGGATTTTTCATATATAATAATAAATATCTCGCGATGCTGTTTGGATATTCTGGAGATGAACTTGGAAATATTCCGGTTACAACATTGTTCTCCCCTGATGACATTGATCTGATCAGGGATAACCTCCATAAAGCTGACAATAATCTCCCGTATGAAGATCATCTGGAGATTCAGGGGATTAGATCAGATGGTATACAGCTTGATCTTGAACTTTATGCATCACGTATGCTGTTCAAGGGACATCCTGCAATCTATGGAACGATTATTGATGTTACGGATAAAAAACGAATCGAAAAATTACGAATTGCAAGTGAGGGTAAATATCGTCTTATTACTGAACATATGAAAGATGTCGTCTGGATTCTGGATATTGACAACTGGCGTTTCAGGTATGTAAGCCCGTCTGTAAAAAGTCTGCGTGGATTTACCGCAGAGGAGGTCATGGCAAAACCGTTATCAGATGCACTCACTCCAGACGTGTATAACTACCTAAAAGAAGCAATTCAGGTAAAACTTGAGGAATTCCATGAAAATCCAACAAAAACAGATTTTTTTGTCACCCAGCTCCCACAGCCATGCCGGGATGGTTCTCTGGTTATGACTGAGGTAGTCACGAACTTTTTTATTAACAAAGATACCGGAAGCATTGAAATTCTTGGAGTAAGCAGGGATATATCAGATAGAAAAAAGGCTGAAGCGGAGTTAGAACAGAAGACGCTGGAATTATATGTGAAGAATGAAGAACTCTATGCAGCCAATGAAGAACTTATTGCGATAGAAGAAGAACGTCAAAAAGCATACCATGCACTAGAAAAAAATCAGTTAGAACTCAAGGAGAATGAAAGGTCTCTCAAGAAGGCTCAGACGATAGCCCAACTCGGTGTCTGGGAGTGGGATATCGCCGAGGACCAGGTATATGTTTCAGATGAGTTCCGCAGGATATTAGGGCTGTGCAATTCTGATTCACCCCCAACCTATTCTGATCTTTTTATGGTGATCACTCATCAGTTCCGGGATCAATTTGATGCATCAATGAAAGCCCTGTTTGAATCAGGAGTACCATTCACGCTTGAAATGTGGATCATCAGAGGTGATGGGACAAAGCGGGCAATCAGAGGACAGGGAGAATCTGATAGTAATGGGGAAGGGATCTCTGGATATATCACATTGATTATCCAGGATATCACAGACCAAAAAATGATGGAAGATGCGATACAGGAAGCCTCGTTAGAGAAAGAGATCCTGCTCAGGGAGATCCATCACCGGGTGAAGAACAATATGCAGGTGATCTCATCCCTTCTTTCAATGCAGTCACGGACCATCAAAGATCAAACGGTGCAGTCCCTGTTTAAAGAGACCCAGAATCGGGTGAGATCCCTGGCACTGGTTCATGAGATGCTCTACCAGTCAGATACCCTCAACAAGATCAATTATCATGACTATTTGCATAAAATTACCACGTACTTATTTCATTCATATGAGTCTTCGAGGGGAGGAGTAACATCCACGATTCATGCCATCGGTATTGAACTCCCCATAGATATTGCCGTACCCTGTAGCCTGGTAATTACAGAACTTCTCACCAACTCATTCAAATATGCCTTTACGGATGGACGGAAGGGTGAAATAACCATCAATTTCTCATTCGATCCTGATACCTCCACCTATTGTATGGATTATCGTGATAATGGTCCGGGATTTCCCTCTGGTTATGATCCCGAGAAGGAAGGTGGATTTGGCTCAACCTTAATAATGGGTCTGACCAGGCAGATCTCCGGGAGCGTAGAAATTAAGAGCGGGGAGGAGGGAGTGCATTATATTATCACCTTCCCATCAGAATAATTAAATCAGGCATGCTGCGGGGCGTATTTACCACCATGGTTGTGTAAAGGCCTATGGCACCATTACATCTAATCTTGATATGCCTGATATGGATAGAATCGGACATCTAAATACGGCAAAAAATGGAGATATTACCCAGTTTATTCTTCTCACTGGCAAAGGGGGATACGGGGTATCTATGACAAATCAACATACTCATTCCATCAACACCCCGATGAAGCAGACAACTCTTTTATCTTCCGCCTGACCGTTGAAGCAACATCCTCTCCGGCAAAAATCCGGATTATCTTCTCAAACCGTTCTGCAAAAAGATCGAGATTCTGTTCTGAAAGCTCCTCAGGAAGGATACCTATCTTCTTGCATTGCATCTGTATCGCTGACGATGCAAGACCTGATCCGATAACAGGAGCGAGCATGGCTTCTATCTCTTCGGCGATATTACTCATGATCCCTCCGAAAAAGGGTTAAGAGATTGTACGCAGCAAAGATATAGCATCCTGCACCTGCAAGGTATGCAAGACTCTGGAACCATTTCAGGGAGTAATCCTCTGTGAAACCAAATTCGATACCATGACCAAAATATCTCAGCAGAGATCCGGCCGCCATACAGAGTGAAAAGAGGAGCAGGAGATCAATGATTACCTGCATTTTCCCCCCAAATTTTTTTCGGGTATCCAGATAGATACAGATAACTATCACATACAGAAGAAAAACAATAATTTTTAATGCAGGATTTAATGGACTGGTGGCGTAATCAACCAGATCAATCCCCGTCATATGCCCTCATCCTCTGATACAAAAATACTGGAAGCTTCATTCATTTTCTTACGGACCACCAGCGCAATGATGAGGGTAAGTAATACCAGTATGAGATTCAGAATACTCTCACCCCATTTATATTGGGTATAAAAATCTCCTTCAAACCGAAATAAAGAGGCGATTATCGCAGCAAACGCCCCTAAAAGGAGAAGCGTGGAGACCCTGCGGAGTATCCCTCCCAGATTCTGCCGGCACCGATAAAACAACCAGGCAGCGATACAGAATCCAACCGGGATAAGCATCTTTAAAAATGGGTTTAATATACTGGTGTTGTATGATACTATCTCGATTACCATAGAGGACCTCTATCAGATACTGATCAGGAATTCTAAGCACTCATAGTACCTGATCACTCATAATAATTTACATTTAAAAGGAGATCTCCTGATATCTTTCCAGTCATATACCATGAATACCAATATCCGTCTTGCATGATGCTGGAAAAAACCATGACTAAAAGGTAACCCTCACACGGTGGCGTTCTTTGTGTACGTAACCTGGGATAGTCATATGTCCGATCAGATGAAAGGGAGGGACTGCCGGTTGGTTGTCAGATCCAACCATCAGGTACAATATTCATCATCTCTCTACCTCTCTTCTTTTTATTATCTGACAAAGGAGTATACATTAT
>DATMXW010000124.1:0-3343 GCA_035561295.1 Methanospirillum sp.
ATTAACAACCAATGTGTATGCTGACAGTACCATAGGCATCCGGTATCCATCTGATAATGTTCCCAATTCAGGTTACAATGTAAGTAACAACCCAGGATCACTCCATTCAGAAGAATTCCGAGTGAATGCAGAGTACGAGTCTTTCTATGATATCCAGTTGATTTCACCTGAGTTCTTATCTCAACTTATCGCAAATGCCGATGATGGTGACGAAATTCTAAAAGCTGGGCCCGGAATGACCGTCGGACTCTACACCCCTCGTGTTCTGTATTTGCGATGTGATATTGCCAGCGATGAATTTCTCATCGAATCCAGGAAAAAAAGTAATACGAAAGATGAGATTACTCAGCACCTTATCGACATTTCATTTGGTAATGACAATGCAAATTTGAGCCTTCTCAAGGATGACCGCAAATATCAGTTCTGGTTTGATTCCTCTTATAATCAGGACGATATCAATACTACTCGTGAATTCGCACATACCTTCAACAATCTCTCAACAACGGTTCAATTTGAAGATGAATCAACCATGCTTGGTGATCTTAAAGACAACTATGAGAATAAACCATACCATCACTATAATATCAAAATGGTTCCGATGAAGTACCTTGATGAATATAAGGATAAAAAATATTCGTCATCAGCAGAGGAGATTGTAAAGGATAAGAATGGGAAGATGATTGGGTTTCTTACCGCTCAGTACCTGTATCTATGGGATGGGCTTTCTCTAGTTGACCGGAGGTACAATATATTGAGGTCAATATATTGGAGTTGTGGCATTCATGGTGAGTCTAGTTCACAACCAGATAGTTTCTTTTATAAAAAAGCGAACACCTCTTCGAGTTTGTCTCTTATGGATCAGGAGGCTATCAAGGTACTGTATGGAGGGAGATTAACTAACGATATGAAACCAGATTTGATAAGAAAGGCACTAGATATTTCTAAATAACAAAAAAATGAAATCTCAAGATTCATTTTTTGGGCTCTGGCCACTGGAGAGTCTATATGTTCAGATATTTTGAGTGACAATAATTTTCTGCTCTTTCGATGAGCTGGAGCAATGCTGGTGTCATTGAAAGGGTATCGTGAAATAGTTCGATCAGGTCTGCAAGTTCATATTCATGAGAAATAGTATTTCGGAGTTCACGGATTGCTCTGACTTCCTGCACTGAATCTACAAGCCCTCGTTTTTCTGCCCGGTTTAACCGGTCAAGGACCGTTCCTCCCTGCTCTAACTCAACCTCATCAATTGCACGATATACCTGCTGAATGAGTATATCACTTGCCCGACTAAACCTGGATGTGAGAGCCTCTAGATCGTCAAGTTCTGCATCTGAATAGTGGTCTTTTATTCCTATGGATGAACAGATTGAGTAAGAACGATGGAGCCAGTTCTTTGCCTGTTCTGTCATTATGAGGACCTGGAAGAGATGTTTGGTGTATTCTTCCTGAGTCATAGGTCTACCCCCCCTTGCAGGGCGATTCTTACAAAAGGAGCAGATATATCATTTGAGACGATGATGTCAATTTTTTGTTCTCCTAATTGAGAGCAAAGGTTCATTCTGATGATTCGTTTATCCTGCCCACGAAGAGATGAGGAGATGATGAGGAGATCAATGTCGCCTCCTTTTTTTGTATTATCTGTTCGTGACCCGAACAGAACGATGCGGGCAGATGGATCTATTGTCCTGACAACTGATCGAATCACCTCGATTTCATGGAGAGATAGCCGAACGGGATGCCCCTCCACGGTCTTAATCGGTTGTGAATATTCATGGGTATGAAGCATCGGTAACTCCTCGTCCTTCATTAGTATATGTCCGTCCCCCCTGATATCTGTGGGCTGCCAATATCCGGTTTATACATAGAGACATACACTTTCCCGGAAGACTCGGAGCAGGTCTGACATAAAAGATGCAGTTTTAATAATACAATCATCACCCCCGATAAAGTCGATGAAATGTATGTCTGCTTCGGACGTCAGTCCTTACCAAAAAAAAGATCTGATAAGCCGAATTTCGGCTCCCTAATTTGCTAACTCAGGATAGATGAAGATCCCTGCCTTCTTCACATCAAGGGTTGGCAGTTTAAGGAATCTGGTCACATACTCCTGGTGGATAGTGTATGGATCCACATCTCTGAGCTGGTCAGGATACAGGGCTTTTGCCATATATAATGCTCCCAGACAGTTGCTGTGTGATACGATGTTGACATCAAGGAGGTAAACCTTATCGTTCTTTACTGCATCAAGTTTGTCGAACCCAACCCGGGCTTTGACCTTATCAAGCTCTGCCTGAGCTGTTGCCTTGTCAGTATATCCATACCCAAGGGCGGTGTCAAAGTCTTCCATCACGATGGCCTCAGGATTCTTCGCAATCACAACTTCTGGATCGATTTCAAAGTATGACGCGGTGTCCATAACCTTTCCCGTTGTGTCCTTCGTATCTGTAGTCATGGTGTTTGCACCAAGGAACTGCAGCGTCTTGATGGTCGGGCAATCGTTTCCGCCACTTCCTAGAGCTCCGTTCTTCCGGGGGTACAGGTAGATTACCTTAGTCTTTTCATCTTCAGATAATCCGGCAACCTTGTCATGGATACCTCCAAGGGTGCCCCCCATCCAGTCAACATACTCATTTGCAGTTGCCGGAGATCCGGCAAGGTATCCAAGCATCTTGGAGTACCCCAAGCTGTTCTGAATATCCCCGTGATAGATCATACTCAGTGGAGTAAGACCAGCATCCTGCAGTTTCTTCATCAGGTCTTCATCAAAGTACTGATTATTCACAATGAGATCGGGTTTGAGGGCTACAATCGCTTCGATATCAGGTTCTGTCGCAGAACCAAGATTTTTCACTTTACTGATCCCGGGAAGAATGATACCACGGGTAACGGTGTTTTCATCAATCCCGACGATCTTTGAGCCTACTCCGATAACCTGGGCATTCTCTGCGATCATCCGGTCAAGGGTGATTATTCGCTCTGCGGGGGTCTTCACCTGTACTGGTTTTTTGAATGAATCCTGGACCCACATATCAGTCGCAGTACCGGCTATGATCTCCTTGACCTGATCCACATCTGTACTGTCAATCTTCCCATCCTGATTGGCGTCCGCCAGTGCCGTGGTTGCAGTTTTTCCGGCTGCTATCTGCTCGATTATATCAATGTCCTGCTGATCGATGTTCATGTCACCATTGGCATTTCCAAAGATGAATAGGGTAAAATCCATCCCGGAAGCTGATACACTCATGCACACACAGATGAGTGCAAAAAGAGTAATGAAAAATTTACACGTTAGGTCATATATATTCATAACAACACTCCACGGTGCACCCATATATTTGAC
>DATMXW010000125.1:0-2397 GCA_035561295.1 Methanospirillum sp.
ATTGTGATCTGACGAATGTGGGATCCATATCGGATCGATCCAGGAGATCGCTCCCGCCGGGTCATCCCGTAGGTTATTATCCTGAGAGAGCTGAAGTGAACGAGGGATTTTCACAAACCTGAGAAAGAACCATCAGAGTACTTCAGGGTACCGATCACATGAAGATATATTAAACAGATATTTTGTGGTATTCATTTCTGAATATGGTATCAGGTTATCCCGGAATAATTAACAGGATGACACTATTATGGGGAAGAAAAAAGGTCATAAAAAAAAGGGAAAAGGTAGAAAAGATCTAAAGGCAGGACTCCAGGTACTCCATGAAACTCACCAGCTCAAAAATCTCCATGTTGCACCCAGATTAATGGTTTTTATCGACCAGTCGTACCTCTATTACTGCCGAAGAGAGAAGGATATCACTATCAACTACTTGGACCTTGCTGATTTTCTCACCCTTGATACGGGAGTTAAATACGCACTGCAAAGAGTAATTTTGTACGGATCTATTAATGAATCTCTTGACCCCCAGAAGGTTGCAGGCCAGGAGAAGTTTTATCAGATGGTCAGTAAGTATCCAAAATTTGATGTACAGTTATTTCCGATAAGATTGCGTCGGAATCAGAACGGTGAGGTCATCGGAAAGGCTGAGAAATGTGTTGACTGTGCGATCGCCACAGGGCTCGTTAAATATGCACTTCTCGGGGCATATGATACAGCAATCCTGATATCAGGTGATGAAGACCTTGTTCCACCAGTCCGCGAAGTGGTTGATCAGGGACTCGAAGTGATTGTTGCAGCCTTTGATGATACGTACTCAGATAAACTGAGATCTGAAGCTCTAGGATTTATTTCAATGACAAAGAACCAACCTGCCTTCACTCAATTGTAAGGTACCCTCTTTTTTTCTAATAGATAGAAAACTCAGGAATGACATTTGCATATTCCATTCATCACATTCGAAAAAGATGGCAAACGCAGATGATACAGAGCCCATGATGACATCAATACCAACCACCGCATCCTTACGACTCCCTCAGATCATCGCTTTGTACATCGGATCAGTGCTTGGCTCGGGCATTCTTCTCCTCCCCGGTCTTACTGCAGAGATGGCAGGTCCTGCATCACTCATCGCCTGGATTATCATGAGTCTGCTCGCAATACCGGTTGCCCTGACCCTTGGCCTGTTGTCAGTCAGGTATCCGCACTCAGGGGGAGTGTCTCATTTTGTATCCCAGGCATTTAATCCGCATCTGGGTTCGCTTGTAGGCTGGTTTTTCCTCTTCTCGGTCATCATCGGCGTCCCCATCATTGCCCTGACCGGATCCGGATATGCCTGTGCTGCAGTCGGGCTGAACGAAACATGCAGACTAATCATTGCCATACTCATCCTGCTCACCGGAGTCACTGCAAATTATATCGGGATGAAACTGACCGGCCAGATACAGGTTGCTGTAGTTGTGGGAACAATCGTTGTCCTTATTGCTGCGATATTTGGAGGAGTATCCACCATCGATCCGGTAAATTTTACCCCCTTTATGCCTTATGGATGGGTCAGCATCGGAGGTGCAGCAACATTGATCTTCTGGTGTTTTCTCGGATGGGAGGCGATATCTCACCTGACCGAAGAGTTTGAAGATCCTGGCCGGGATGTGGTAAAAGGAACCATTATTTCTGCAATCATCATCAGCACCCTGTACATCGGAGCCGCGGTAGCAGTTGTCGGAACCCACTGGTATGGATCCGGAATATCTGATGTAGCCCTAATTCATCTGATAAAAACCGCTTTTGGGCAGTATGGAGTGATCCTCACCGGATTTATTTCATTGTTTATCTGCACCGCCCCTGCAATCGCCTACATCGGAGCTGCCTCCAGGCTGGTATATTCACTCTCGGTAACCGGATATGCACCAGAGATCTTTTCACGGCTTTCACCCAGGTTTCATACACCAATCGGAGGACTCTGGTTCCTTATACTCTGCTTTGCAATCCTTCTGGGGGTCTTCAGCAGCGGAATCCTCTCCCTCACCACCCTGATCCAGATCCCGAATGCTACCTTTATTCTGACCTATCTTGGAGCATCGGCTGCCGGAGTAATCCTGCTTAAAGAAAGCAGATTTGGCATAATAATGAGTGGTATCTCACTTCTCCTCACCGCAATAATATTTATCTTCGTCGGGTGGGCATTCCTGTACCCGATGGCAATAACTGCAGCGTGGTGGGGATATATCAGATTTGCCAGGAGTCGGTATGATATCAGACCAGGTGGTGAAGCATGATCCTATGGTTTGATGATCGATCCGCCAAAATCTAAAAAGGCGGGCATTCATAGCGAGAATAGCGGAGACAGATAAATTTTTAATAATTCAATTAATTATCCAGACAGAACCTGAGAGGCAC
>DATMXW010000126.1:0-6131 GCA_035561295.1 Methanospirillum sp.
TGTAGGATTTTTTAGGGCTCAATTTAGTGGAAAAAATATTGAAAGTCTATGCAATGAGATTATTTCAATATTTACAATTGGGAATTGACGAATGTGGGATAAAATGTTTCTATTACCAACTTACACCAACAAAATACTCCAAAGACGGTTTGATTAGTATGAAAGAGATGTCAGGCCACATAGCAACAATTCCTTTACGTGGACGCATTCGACTAATCAAGGATAGTATGGTTTACATTCCTCCACAAAAAGGAGAAGATTATCAGTATCGGGATATCCTTTTTTTTATCCAATATCTCATACCCCTCATTCCTCCAATTGGACTTTCTCTGGTATTCTCCTTTATTCTCTCAATTGCATCAACTGCAGCCCCTCTCTCCAGTAAATGTATTATCGATTATATATTTATGGATAAGAGTATCCAACCGATAATCGATGCATTGACTGCTTATCATCTTTCAATATGTATCCCCATCACCGAAATTGCTCTGCGTTCATTACCTGTACTACTCATCTTACTTGGCATTATTGAGATAATAAAATTTTTTATCTCAAATGAAAATTCGCTCATAAATTATCGGATCAACACTGAATATAATTTCAGAGTTAAGATGGCAGTTTTTTCCCAGGTACTCAGGTACCCGATCAGTTTTTTTCGATCTACCCGGAGCAGTTACCTTATGGCTCGTATCAGTACTGATACCGGAGCCCTCAATTCTATCTCCAGTAGTTTTCTCCAGGGTATTATCAGTTCAGGAACCAGCCTTGTGGTGACGACTCTGATTCTCATCTCTCTATCCGCCCCCCTGACACTCCTCGTGCTCCTCTCTGTACCCGTTACAGTATTTATCAATTATAAGATTAACAAGGTGAGTAGATCCTACAGTATCCGAAATCGTGAATCAGGTTTGTCGGTTTCTGCTGATGGGCAGGATCTAATAAATGCCATTGACATCATTAAGACACATGCAGCAGAGGAACGGGAACTAACAAGGTTTGGAGATAGACTCAAAGAGAATATCAATCTGACAATTACATCAATGTTATTTGGACAGTTATCGAGCGGAATTCAATTTGGTATTACGTATGGGTTTACATTTCTCATTATTATTGCCAGTGGCTCGATGGTAATTGCGAAAGAGATGTCAATTGGGGATTATACTGCATTTATTGCGATGTATCCCCAACTTATTAGTTCAATCACATTTTTTCTTCAACTTCCCCTTTCTCTCCAATATACTGCTCTTGCTGCAGGTCGGGTCCGTGAACTGCTGGATATGACTACTGAGGAAGATTCCGGAGATCCGGATCATCCTCTCATAGAACCAGATCAACCTTTAAAAGGGGATATACTTGTAGAAGGTGTATCTTTCTCTTATGAAGAGAAAACTCCGGTTCTCTCAGGACTTTCTCTCAAGATCCAATCGGGTGAGAGTGTTGCTATCACGGGACCGACCGGGGGCGGGAAGACGACTCTGATTCATCTTCTGCTCAGGTTCGCTCATCCGGATTCAGGGAGAATTCTTATCGACGGGCAGGATCTCAAAAACCTTCATCCCAGATGGCTCCGTCAGCAGGTCGCCGTTGTTTCTCAGGATCTTTTCCTCTTTCATGATTCAATTCTCAATAATATTCGGTACAGCAGACCAGATGCAACTGATGAAGAGGTAGTAACCGCAGCAAAGATGGCCGGGCTCCATGATGAGATCATGACTTTTCCTGACGGCTATAACACCACTGTCGGAGAGCGGGGAGGAAAGATATCAGGAGGACAAAAACAGAGGTTATCAATTGCCCGGGCACTACTCCGTAACTCCCCGGTGATGATTCTGGATGAACCTACTGCCCATCTTGATCCTGAAACTGAAGAGAGATTAATTCAGGAGTTTCTTAAAGTTGGGAAGGGAAAGACGATGATCATAATTACTCACCGGGAACAACTGGCACGGTGTGCGGATCGGGTTTATAATCTCCAGAATATGATTCTTTCTCAAGTAGTGCAATAATGCTGATGAAAGAACAATTATATTCAAAATCAGATCAAGATCAGAAAGAAGGTACTAGTTGTGGTTTTTTAGTAGATCAGATCAGAAACCATTACGGTTCCCGCGCAATATCCACAACGAATGGATTTGATCTCTTCTCACTCCCGGATCCACTTCTCCACTGGATGATATCTCTTCTCCGAAACTGTCCACTCCCCTCACCAGATATTTCAGAAAACGATTGGAATCTCTTCTTTAATACTATTCCTCCACACTGGATTGGTTCTCTGCTATTATTTCTGATTCACAATACACCTGATTCAAAAAACGTTCCATCATGGGTATATCACCGATTACAGGAATTATTCCGCTCTGATCACAACCGCTCACTTCACACAGAGGTACAGATTCGGTCGTTATCCAATATTTGTTCAGATGCAGGTATTGATTTTTTAGTGATAAAAGGACCTGCTCTCGGACAGATGATATACCCTCACCCTGCAATGAGAACCGGGAGCGATATCGATCTTCTGGTAGCCGAAGACCAGATTCCAAACCTGAAATCTGCATTATGCATGCACGGATATCATATTAGATTTGACAGCTATGCAGTCTCCAAAAACCTTTTTCATCATCTGATATTCTTCCCTGATGTATTTCCCTCAGACACCCATCGACTTCCTGTCGAAGCACACTGGCGCCCCCTTGTTCTGACGGGAACGGGGGGTAGTGTTACCATTCCTTCTCTTATTTCAGAATCTGTAGAAATTTCAACCGGGTTGGCTACATTTAAAACCCTCACGTTGGCAGATGCATTTGTTTACGCTGCAGCGCATATGTGTATTTTTCACGCTGGGATGCTCAGGCTCATCTGGATAGCAGATATTGCATATCTGATCAGGGAGATTACGAGAACGAACCAATGGGATCTGGTAATTGCGCGTTGTAGAGAGTGGGAATGTACAATGGCTTGCAGGGAGGCATTGACACAGGCTTCCTTATGGTTTGACCAGGCACCACCAATCCCTTATAATTCATCCTTATTCTGGCCCGAAGCTACAGAGAACGAAAAAAAGGTCTTTCTCCATCTCTCACTGAGAAAAGAAGGATATGAGATTCATCTTCACGAACAAATTCAGGAGATGCCTACAATTCGTGAAAAATGCCTGGCAATTTATTATTTCTTAGCCCGAACTGATACCATACTGATGAACGTTCCCAATTTGTCATGGTGGAGATACCCAACGTACTGGTTACATCTTGTGCGAAAAGAGTTCCGGAAAAATCGATGAACAATTTGGAGTCAAACCACATTATGGAGTCACAAGTACCCTCTGATTCATCTCTCTATAGTAAATTACAAGATTTTCACAGGGATATTCTGATCCTTGCTGGATGTATGGTATTCGCATTCACCCTGAGAATTATTCCGGTTCTGATTGGAACCATTGTTCCCGGTCATTATCTCCCATATGACCCTGATGTGCTGTACCATCTCCGTCAGGTGGAGATCATGGTACACAATTTTCCCGTTTATCCGTGGTTTGACCCGATGACCTATTATCCCTCAGGGCGGGTAATTCAATGGGGACCACTATATACTTTGCTGGGAGCCATCGCGTCCCTTATTACTGGAGCCGTGGAAAAACATGCTATCCTGGCAACGGTCAGCTGGCTGCCGCCGTTTCTTTTCACGTTAGTAATTCCTGTTACTTACGGGATAGGAAGGATAATTCAGGACCGCATGAGTGGGTTGATTGCTGCGATATGTCTCACCATCATGCCGGGAATGATCTTTTCCAGATCCTATTTCGGGCACTTTGATCATCATATCCTTGAGGTACTCTCCACATCAGCATTTGTTCTCTTCTATCTCATAGCATTGAAAAGAGCCAAGGAACCAGATCATTCCCTATATTCACTGATGGTACCTGCATCTGCTGCAGGAGTTTGTTATGCTGCAGCTGTGATGACCATTCCCATCGTTTGCATCTATGCCCTTATCACTCTGCTTTTTACGATTCTGCTCATCCTATACGCCTTAAAACAATGCGATATCAGGATAGTATCAGACCTCATTTTTTTAAATATTGGTGCTTTTTTTCCAGCCGTGATTGCCCTGGGAATTATTGGGATTCAATCATCAGAGATTAGTTTGAATGGATACTCAATACTCCAGCCTGGACTCTACATCGGGATATGCCTGATTGCTCCAGCAGGGTATATTTTTCATCATTTATTGAGAAAATCATTCATCTTCGCGATCATTATCAGTGCATCAGGAACGTTAGCAATACTTGGATTGATCTATACCATTTACCCCGGCATCATCGATATCACTGGTTACCATCTTCGTCAGCTTATGCTTGTGACAGATCTTCAGACTACTATCTCTGAAGCGGGACCATGGAATCTCTGGAGTGCTGTATCGACTTACCAGGGAGGGCTACTGCTAGTTCTTGTTGGATTGTTTTTTCTTATTAAAAAAATCAGGTGTTCTTTTCAGGCTTCAGACCTCTACCTACTAATATCAGCCTTTGTTCTTATTGTGGCAACATTCCAGCACTGGAGGTTTGAATATTATCTTGGAGCGATTTTCGCAATACTGATTGCGATACCAATTGCACATGCACTATCAATCCTCATTAATGTATTAAATTCAGAAGAAATTATCGATGTGTGGGAAAAAACCTCAATATCTCCTATTAAAAAGGGTTTTTATGTTCTACACTCTCTTCTCCGGTCCCACTCAGTGTATGTGATTCTGCTCCTGACAGGAGGATTTTTTCTGATAGGTGGTCTCACGTCGGATCTGTCCTGGCACCCTCAACAATTAAATCCTGACATGGATGAGGTTCTTTTCTGGATGGGAAAGAATACGCCAGATCCTGGTTATAATCCGTATCAGATATATAATGAAAAAAATTTTACCCCTCCTGAACAATCGTACGGCGTGATCAGCTGGTGGAATAATGGGCACGCAATCACTGAAATAGCCGGGCGGATTCCCTATACAAATCCATTCCAGCAAGGAACATTTCTCGTTGCGATGTTCTTATGTGATAATAATGAGGAATCGGCAACCTCGCTCTTGTCGTCCATAAAAGGGAGATATGTCATAACCGACTCAGAAATGATATCAATATTTTTTCCTAGTATCGAGACCTGGAACCCGGCCAGAAAAGAGATTCAATATTTTTTCCAATCCGAAGATGGTGGAGTTACCTCTCTGATAACTCCTGCATATTACCTCTCACTTGCACCTCGCCTTCATATTTACGATGGGTCCATGGTAAAACCTGAAGAGGTGTTAGTGGCAACATACAGGCCGGACCCCTCTATGTCTGAAAGTAATCCAATGTTAGGTTCTCTGGTTAGTATTGATTCGAAATCTTATCCTGATGCGTTAATAATTCAGAATGAGTCGAAAAAACCTGGAGAAGTATCTCTCATTGGACAAATAGATATTAGTCAGCCTTCAGTTCCTATAGCAGCTCTCAGGCATTTTAGATTAGTGTATGAATCGCATACAAGCACTGATTCTGGCATAACCGTTAATGATACACCTGCTAGGACATTCAGTTTTGCAAAGGTTTTTGAGTATGTGCCAGGAGCCAGGATCTCCGGCAATGGAACTGCCACTCTTTCGCTCCGCACGAACACTGGGCGATTATTTGAGTATCAGCAGCGAAGTATTAATGGATTATTTATTCTTCCCTATCGTACAGATGGTTGTTCAGGAGAGATATGCCCAACGGGGCCATATCGGATACTAGAAACGAACCAGACAATAACTGTATCAGAGGATCAAATATTTGAAATACCGATTATTTGACCTACTATCCTCTCTCTATTGCACATAAGATCTGATAAAGAGTATCGGATTGATGATATGTATATCAGAGATTATTGGTCACCTTAGTAACCTAATATACCCAGAAAGGAATCATCGTACCGATACAATATATCCACCTTATCTTCTCATAAGAAGCATATGTCTCTTAAAAATATGCTATAATACTCAATCAACCGCATATCAGTCACGAATTTTAAAAATCAACATCCCGATGAGTACTCCGATACCTGTTGCAATCATAACTGATGGAATCGGATGATGAATGATGATATGCTCAACTGGTTCTGCAC
>DATMXW010000127.1:0-37155 GCA_035561295.1 Methanospirillum sp.
ATGCTCCCGATCTTCCCGGTTGTATTGCAACAGGTAAAACAAGGGAAGAAGCGAAGAACCGAATGATGGAGGCCATTGAATTTCACATTCAGGGACTTCTTGAGGATGGACTCCCAATACCTAAAAAGTGGGAATTTATAATTTCAGGTAACAGTAAACCAACTGGTAAATTTGAAGTTTATATGGATAAGACGGGAGAATTTCGGTTCAGACTGAAAGCAGGTAATTCTCATGTAATCCTTATCGGTGAGGCATATAAAACGAAAGATAGATGCCAGAAGGGGATAGAATCGATCATAGAAAACTCAGAAGATAGATCCAGGTATGAGATATATCGGGATTCTTCAGGAAAGTTTAGGTTTCAGTTGAAGGCTGGTAATGGCGAAGTTATTGGTCAGAGTCATGAGTATACTACTGAAACATCATGCAAAAAAGGCATAGAATTAGTGAAGAAAAACATCACTGCATATCAGATCATTGTATTAGAAGCATAAAAGTGCGACAAGAGGCGGTAAATCGCATTAAAAAGGAACCCGTCCGACCAACAAAGATCAGGTTGGATAGATACATTTCATTCCATGATTAGAAAACGAATAAATATATGCGATTAAATGGTTGGTTGGATGGCCTCTCTTTAAGTTTTTTTAACACTTGGTTGATTCAAATGTTTTATTGAGGGTATTTGGGTGCTAAATGTTGATTTCTTCATTCAAAGTATGCGAACCGAAGTTAATCTAACCGATCTAACTATTATTGCACTATCGGTACGGTAGAACAATTGGACCCAAACTCCTTCGGCCACAGATTTCGCACTCTTGCCTTATTAGGGTAAATCTGGATTTTATAGGCCTCAATTTTACGTAAATCCATTTACGATTGGCCCCATTGGAGAAAAATTATGCCATATCAAAGACTATGAAATCTGTGTTCGGCAGGATTTCGAAGTGACGTTGAACGATGGGATGGGGAAACAACAATAACTGATTTCAGTGGGATCCCTCCCCCGAAATTTCTTGAAAAGTTTTGAGGGCACAACCGTAGTCTGCCTAAACGATAATTCACGAAAGGTTATATCCAATGCACGATATGTCCACAGCCTCCCTTCTCTCCTGAAGAAATCCAACAGGAAATAGATATCAACCATTGTTACAATTCACTGGTTGGTATCTGCCGGGAGTTGAATTGGTGGAAAACTCTGCCCGGTATACTCTCACAAATAACTGAAGGCGCACGGTACTTCAGGCGAGATCTATTGTTCGGTCCTGGACCCGTCAGGATCTCTTGGACCATTATTTGGCGTGGATGGCCGTTTTCCAGTCAGCCCATAAATCCAAACGGGTCCGAGAAGATTGGAACTCAATTGACAGCTCTGGCACGAGATTCCAAGGCATCAGATTTCGGTATGTATTATACCAGCCGACCTACACCAAAGTCTAAAGTGGTAAGTCATGTGCCTTCACGAGAGGGAGATCCTGAAGAGAATCCTCCAAGCCTCCGAGAAAACTCTATCGTGAAGGTGGTAGGACCCTAGGAACTATTGTTATTCGATAGGTATGATTATGTAAAACCTGCGTGGTAATGTCGGCCCAACACCGCTGTTTTGGTAATTCGGGTAAGTATTGGTAAAAAAATATATAAGGTCTGCAATTAAATTAGGATTAGGTTTGTCAGTCGGCAAATGATGGGATACATACGCGCAGGCGCGGCGGTATCTGCGTATACATAACTTTTGGATGCGGGTTATTCATATGATGGGGAATGTAAAGCCAGTGTGGTGTCTCGTTCTGAGCATTCTTCTGGTAACATGTACGCTTGGAACAGCGGAACAGGTGGCAGGAGAAAACAGAACAGCAGAAGGGGCAATTGCCTCTATGCCTCTTGTTTTCATCGAGAACAACGGGCAGTATGATGATAATGTATCGTATCAGGCAGTATCATCACCCGAGCAGGTTGTCACCGTACTTCAGAATGGAGTGGAGTTCAGTCAGGGTGACAACAACGGAACTCAGATAAACCCTGTCTTTATGATGCTTGATGGGGCAAATAAGGACACAAAGATAATCGGTCTGGACCAGGTAAATGGAACAGCTAACTTTTTCTATGGCACAAATCAGTCCGCATGGGTGACTGGTGCCAGCCTCTCAAATGTTGTCTCTTATAATGAGGTCTACCCTGGGATCAGTCTGAATCTTTCAGGAAAGAGCGGGATCCTCAAGAGCGAATTTACCGTGCTGGCCGGGGCTGACCCATCAGTTATCACCCTGCAGTACCAGGGTCAGGACTCCATTAGTCTGAATGAGACCGGAGATCTGATCATCAGAACTGCAGGCAGAGAGATTAAGGATGAAGCTCCGTATGCGTACCAGGAGAGCAATGGAACGAAGGTACAGGTTCCCTGTTCGTATATCCTTGACGCTAGCAGTAACAAAGTTACCTTCAGCCTTGGTACCTATGATAAGACAAAAACCCTGGTAATAGACCCGGTGCTGAGGTACTCATTGTACTTTGGTGGAACCGGGCGGGATCAGGGTAATAGTATATCGGTTGATAATGACGGATATGCTTACTTTATCGGAACATCCTGGTCTGATCACCTGAAGTATTTCCAAAACCAGAACCAGACTGGGCAGATGAGTGCTCTGGGTCTTGTGCCAGGAAGTGTTCAGCCTTACTTTGGCGGTGGAGACAAGGATGCGTTTGTCATCAAGATTGATCCTGATGGAACCAACCTTGTGTATATCACCTACATCGGAGGGAGCGGAACTGATGAGGGTACAGGACTTGTCATCGATGCAGAAGGATCTGCGTATGTTACTGGGGGAACAAATTCTAATAATTTCCCGGTAAAAAACGCGTATCGGAAGGCAAAATCAGGTGGGTATGATGCCTGGGTTGCCAAGATAGATCCAAACGGAAAAGACATGACCTTCGCGACCTACCTCGGTGGAGTTGATGATGATTATGGATTTGATGTTGCAATCGACGATAAGAAGAATGTCTTTATAACCGGGCAGACAAAATCCTGGGATTTCCCGGTAGTAAACCGATACCAGCTCTCTCCCTTTGGTGGTCTTGGGGATGCCTTCATCACCAAGCTAAATGCTGAAGGAAATACTATCGTATACTCCAACTTTATTGGGGGGAGCGCCTATGAAGCAGGAAGTGCAGTTACTATTGACACCAACGGGTACGCCTGTATTGTTGGTCAGACTGAATCCCCAAACTTCCCGGTGATCAAACCGTACCAATCAGGTCTGAAAGGAGAATTTGATGCGTTTGTAACCAAATTCGACCCTGAAGGGAAGTATCCTGCTGCATATTCCACATATCTTGGTGGAGACGGATGGGATGATGCTCAGGGAGTAATCAGCCATCCGGATGGAAGATTAACGGTTACCGGCAGCACAAAATCAACAAATTTCCCTACATTAAACCCAATACAGCCGGCACTCCAGGGACTTCAGGACGGGTTCCTTGCGACGCTGAACCCTGATGGATCTGCCCTGACTGAAGCTACCTTCTTTGGTGGCTCACTCATTGACTCTATCAGTGGCGTAACCCGTGATGATGCAGGAAACCTGTTCATTGTGGGAACCACCGACTCACCAGACCTTCCGATAAACCGTGCATACCAGTCTAAACTTGGCGGTAAGTCTGATGTGATGATAGCCAAATTTACCCCTGACATCAACCAGACGGTCTTCTGCACCTACCTTGGTGGATCAGACATCGACGAAGGGCGTGGTATTGCAGTAACCGGTGAAGGAGATTCATATGTTACCGGATACACGACCTCTATCAACTTCCCGAAGGTCTGGCCATATCAGCAGAACTTTGGTGACGGAGATAGAGATGCGTTTGTAGCAGTCCTTTCAGAGCATGACATGATCCCGGTGACCGATTTCATTGGAGAACCGACTGAAGGTGATGCACCACTTACCGTTCAGTTCACCGATAAATCACTTGGTATTCCAACCTCATGGCTCTGGGACTTTGGCGATCAGGGGACATCAACAGAGAAGAATCCAAAGCATGTCTATGAGAAACCTGGAGTATACACGGTCTCTCTGACAGCAACGAATATCGTTTCAAGTCAGAAGAAGACCAAAGAGAATTATATTACAGCGTTGGACCCGGTAAAACCACCTGTTGCAGACTTTAGTGCTAGCCCGCAGGCCGGAATCATTCCCCTTTCTGTCGCTTTCTCTGACCTGACAACCAATAAGCCTACATCCTGGTCATGGATATTTGGAGATGGGGCAACCTCTGTTGAACAGAACCCGGTCCATATTTACACTGTAGCAGGAACCTACACTGTTAACCTGACAGCAAGCAATAAGGCAGGTTCTTCATCCAAAGAAAAGCCAGAGTTCATCACCGCCAGTCCAAACGTTACCAAACCGGTCGCTGATTTTACTGCTGACCCGACATCAGGGATGGTGCCTCTGAGTGTCAGATTCACTGATATCTCTAAAAATGGACCAACATCATGGCTCTGGACCTTTGGGGATGGGGCAACTTCAGCAGAACAGAATCCAACCCATATCTATACCACAGCAGGAAAGTACTCGGTAACCCTGAATGCAACCAACAGTGCAGGTTCAGACAGCATTACAAAACCTGAACTGATAACCGCTCAACCCGCGGTTATTAAACCGGTTGCTGATTTTGGGGCAAACCCTACATCAGGAATGGTTCCCCTTCAGGTAACGTTCACTGATCTATCTAAGAACAACCCGACTGCATGGAGATGGGACTTTGGAGATCTGACCACTGCAACTGACAAAAACCCGGTTCATGTATACACTAAGGAAGGAACCTATTCAGTTACCTTGAATGTCAGTAACTCAGCAGGATCAGATCAGATAACAAAGCCTGAATTGATCACTGCACAACCCGCGGTTATTAAACCGGTAGCAGATTTTGCAGCAAACCCAACTACCGGGTATGCTCCCCTTCAGGTAACGTTCACCGATCTCTCAAAGAACAACCCGACTGCATGGAGATGGGACTTTGGAGATCTGACCACTGCAACTGACAAAAATCCTGTTCACGTTTTTACTCTGCCGGGAGTCTATTCAGTAACCCTTAATGTAAGTAATTCTGCAGGATCAGATCAGATCACCAAGCCAAATCTGATTCAGGCAAACACTCCAATCCCCCAGCCTATTGCTGAGTTTGATGCCAATCCGACGAGTGGAAAAGCACCGCTTACGGTACAGTTTACTGACCGGTCATCTGGTGAGCCGAACAAATGGCTCTGGGAGTTTGGAGATAATACCAAGTCAGAAGAGAAAAATCCGTCTCATATCTATACAAGTCCGGGAATCTATGATGTAACCCTGACTGTCTGGAATACTGTCGGTATATCTCAAAAGACCAAGCCCGCACTCATTACTGTTGATTCACCGGTTGATCCACCAATTGCTGACTTTTCAGGTTCTCCAACGATCGGTGTGGCACCCCTGAAAGTTTCCTTTATCGACCTTTCACAGAACAGTCCAAAGAGCTGGGTATGGGGATTTGGTGACGGACAGAATGGAACCGAGCAGAACCCGGTTCACACCTATACCACACCTGGCACGTACTCAGTTGAGCTTTCAGTATCCAATGAAGCAGGCATAGATCGCAAAGTAATCCCTGATTATATCTCCGTGAAAAAGCCGGGCTGTCCTCCTGACGCTCAGTTCAGAGGGGCTCCTACTTCAGGTACTGCCCCCCTGTCTGTAAGTTTCACCGATCTTTCTGGCGGAAATCCTGACAAATGGACGTGGAACTTTGGTGATGGCAGCACATCAGAGCAGCAGCACCCAGAGCACACATACCAGGCACCCGGTGAATATACCGTCAGTCTGACTGCAGTCAACGAATTTGGTGACTCCACCGAGGTCAGAGAGAGGTACATTACCGTTGTTGAAAAACCAGTTCCCCTGAAGGCTTCCTTTATGGGAGAACCAACATCGGGAACGGCACCATTGTCGGTAAAATTCTCAGATCTCTCCACAGGAGGGCCACAGTCATGGCTCTGGAACTTTGGAGACGGGGGAAGTGCAATAGAACAGAATCCTACTCATGTCTATGCAGAACCCGGTGATTATACGGTTTACCTGACTGCAATTCGGGGCGAAGACCGTTCAACAGAGATACGGTATCAGTATATTCATGTATCACCGGCAGGGAAAGCACCAATTCCTGACTTTGTTGCATCTCCGGTGAGTGGTAAAGCACCGCTTAATGTCTGTTTCACTGACATCTCACTGAACAACCCAACCTCATGGCGCTGGGACTTTGGTGATGGAGAAATCGGAACAGAACAGCACCCAACCCACACTTATCGTAATCCGGGAACCTATGCAGTATGTCTGGAGGCATCTAATGCATTCGGGTCAGCTAAAGCCTGTAAACAGAACTTCATTACAGTTACTGAGCCACCTACAGAAGCGGCTGAGTTCTTTGGACAGGTTACCATCGATGGTGAGATGGCACCAATCGGCTCTGGTGTTGAAGCCCGTGGGTCAGGAGTAGAGACCGGCATAACACAGAACCCTGTTACCATCTCTATGGAAGGTAACTATGGAACACCTGACCCGCTCCTGGTGAAGGGGACTGTCAAGAATGGTGAACCACTTACCTTCTGGATCAGGATGCCTGAGACTGGAGAGTATGTCCAGGCAGAGTGTTATGATGTGTATGGAGGCACTCAGTGGACCAGTACTTACCCATTCCGAAGTGGAGACAAAACAAGACTTGATCTCAGAGTGGGAGAATGTGGTATCCCGCCAATGCCAGTTCTTCCCCATGAGTTCTTCGGAGAAGTAACTTACAATGGTGCACCACTTGCATCCGGATCCATGCTGACGGTTAAAGGGGAGAATATCATCGAGGGACACCGGGGTAACCCGCTTCCAATCACCTCCCCGGGAATTTATGGGTTTGAAAGCCTTCAGAAGCTCGTGGCACAAGGTGAACTCAAGGCTGGTCAGCCATTCACCTTCTGGGTGACTCCTGCAGGATCAACTGAACCGGTCAAAGGGCAGGTTCGTGATGTTGAAGGAGGAGGAGAATGGACTGATGCTTACCTGTACAAAGAAGGTGGTCTCACCAGACTTGATATCAAAGCAGAAGGGGGAAACCCCCCAGTCCCAACCATTCCGATGACGATATCAGGATCAGTTCTGATCGATGGCACATCTGCCTCTATTGGATCCCTGGTGAGTGCTGATGGAGCCGGGGTCAGAGTAGGCATAGATGGGAACCCGGTTCAGGTAAACAAGCCTGGATTATATGGAGATTCGAGCAAACTCACTATCCAGGGAGACATTACAGAAGGAATCCCACTGACCTTTGCTGTCTATGATGCCCAGTCAGGAAATGAGTTTGTTGCTGAAATAAAAGATCCCAAGACCGGAGAATGGATGTATACCTACCCATTCAAAGCTGGCGATGATGAAATCCTTGACTTGAGAGCTACATCAGTTATTCCGATGGCGGTAAACTCATCTAAAATATCCAATTAACTCTTCTTTTTTCCCCGATTACCACGTTAATGTCCATCATGTTTATCAATTTGTAAGATAAACTTTACTTTACAGCGATATTTCTCATATCCCTGTATCCTGTCCCCAGGATAGAACAGACTAATTAAGTGAATTGTATGCATGCAGAGATACTTGCTCTAACAAAAGAAGCACAACAGTATACAGAGTTACTTCACCCCCTGATGGATGAGATATCCAGAGTTATTGTCGGTCAGCAGGAAGTGATCGATCGCCTCCTTATCGCTCTCATTGCAGATGGTCATGTTCTCCTTGAAGGAGTACCCGGGATTGCAAAGACCTTATTGATAAAAACACTCGCAAAGGCTGTAGATGCATCGTTCTCCCGGATTCAGTTTACCCCTGATCTCCTCCCTGCTGATATTACAGGAACCAAAATATATAATCAAAAGAGTTGTGCCTTCTCAACGGTGCAAGGACCAATATTCAGTCAGTTTGTCCTCGCAGATGAAATTAACCGGGCACCACCCAAAGTCCAGTCTGCACTCCTTGAGGCGATGCAGGAGAGGCAGGTAACCATTCAGGGGGAAACACTCTCCCTTCCAAGTCCGTTTTTTGTCCTTGCAACAGAAAACCCGGTTGAACATGAAGGGACCTATCCACTTCCTGAAGCACAGATGGACCGCTTCATATTTAAAATTCTGATGAAGTATCCTTCAAAATCTGATGAGATGCTCATTCTGAACAGGTTTACTGAAGGAGAAACCTGCACCATCCAACCTGTTATTACTGCATCGACGATACTGGAACTGCAAAAATTTCTTCCAAGAGTCTATGCGGATATTGAGATCAAAAAATATGTCACCAGTATTGTTGACGCGTCCCGCAACCCATCAGCGTACGGTCTTTCACTGGGTGAGTACATAGCATTTGGTGCATCCCCCAGAGCAACCATATTCCTTGTCCTGGGAGCAAAGGCACATGCTCTCCTGAAAGGCAGAGGATATGTTGTTCCTGAAGACGTGAAGGCCATCGCTCATGAAGTACTCAGGCACCGTATCATCCTGACATACCAGGCTGAGGCTGAAGGAATTGGTCCGGATACTATCGTTCATCAGATTCTTTCTACCGTTCCGGTGCCATAACGGGCAGGAGAGACCATGCCTCTGTGGGAAGATCCAATTGAACTGCTCAGCCTTATCAAAACCGTTGATATAATTACACGGGCACGGGTTACCGGTCAGAAAGCCGGAACTCACCTCTCCCTGTTCAAAGGACAGGGCTTAGAATTTTCAGAGATTCGTGAGTATATCCCTGGTGATGATATTCGTGCCATTGACTGGAAAGTTACCGCACGGTACGGTGTACCCCATGTGAAGGAATATACGGAGGAGCGGGATCACACGTACTACTTTGTCCTGGACCTTTCAGGGTCAGGAGCATTTGGGACAGTAATCAGTAAATACCGGATGATGCTTGAGATCTTTGCAAGCCTGGCCTTTGCTGCAGCCAGGTATCATGACAGAGCTGGACTCATCATCGTAACAGACCGGGTAGAAGTTTTTATTCCGGCACGGGGAGGCAGATCCCATGTGGTGCACCTTATCCGCACCGTCTCTGAACATATTCCGGAATCTTCAAAATCAGATATCAGACCTGCTCTCTATGATCTTCTGGCACGACTCTCGCGGATGACAACCGTGATCATACTATCAGACTTTTATATTCCCGATTTCTCCCATGAATTAACTCTTCTCAGGCATCGTCATGAAGTTTTTGCGATACAGGTCACCGATCATCGGGAGTCTGAACTACCTGATGTCGGGCTGATTGAGCTTGAAGATGCCGAGACAGGGGAGCAGATACTTATTGATACCTCTGATCCTGACTTTAGGGAGGAGTACAGGAACACTGTTATCAGGGCTGACAAGCAGACTCTTGAAATGTTTCGGAAGGCTCATGTTCAGGTAGAGTCAGTTACTACCGGCGGAGACTGGAGAATTCCCCTTGAACGCATGTTTTCAGGGATACGAACCCGGGGGGTACTCTGATGCCGGGTTTTTACCATCCTGAATGGCTCATCCTTCTATCATTACTTCCCGTCATCTATCTGTGGTATCTACGGGAGACACGGAGAAAGAAACAGGAGGCGATGATATTCTCTCATATCGGATTCGTAAAGACAGCCCTCTCAGGGAGAAAAGGATCTGCCAGGCCTGCACATCTCCTTATCATCAGCCTGGCAGCACTGGGATGCCTTATCATAGGTCTTGCAGATCCCCATATCCCTCTGGAACAGACCAAGGAAGGGGTTAATGTCGTTCTTGTTCTTGACATATCAGGTAGTATGCAGGCAACTGATTATCAACCGACCCGACTCGAATCTGCCAAGAATGCAGCTGGAATCCTCCTCAGGAAACTTGATGATAAGGATTATGCAGGTATTATTACCTTTGAATCAGGAGCTGCGAGTGCTGCATATTTATCGCCTGATAAAGACCGGGTTATCAAGAAGCTTGAAATAATCCAGCCTAAAGAAGGCAGTACTGCTATCGGCGATGGCCTTGCCCTTGCAATAGATATGGCTGAGTCTATCCCGAATCGGAAGAAAGTGGTAATTCTCCTGTCAGACGGAGTGAACAATGCAGGTATTATTCCCCCGGCTCAGGCAATGCAGTTTGCTAAGGATAAAGGAATTCAGGTTTTTACCATTGGACTTGGATCAGAGCAACCATTTATCCTCGGATATGACTGGTATGGAACACCCCAGTATGCAACCCTGGATGAAGAGACTCTGAGGTCCATTGCCCAGGAGACCGGTGGAAGATATTTCAGATCGGTAAATGATCAGACACTCTCTGAAGTGTACTCAAATTTGAACCAGGAGATTACTCGTGAGAAAGAAGAGACCAGTATCAGGGAGTGGTTTATCATATTTGGTCTGCTTCTCATTATTTCAGAGATAGTACTCAGATATGGCAGGAGGCGAATTATTCAATGAAAAAGATCCTATTCTGGCTAATAATCATTGCATTCCTCATCACCCCGGCATTAGCCGGTACGGTAACCCTGAAGGTGGGACAGAGTGATTTTTCGTTTCCGGTAGGGAAAGAAGCACGAATTCCGTTCATCGTTGAGAGTTCCTTCCCTGTTACCACTGTTGGGACCCTCAATTATATTCTGACTGAAAAACAATCAGGAGGTGGATTTTCATTATCTCAGTCAAGTTCTCAGTCCCAGTCATTTCCGATTAGTCCGGCTAAGTCAGAAAACGCAATAACGCTTAACTCAGAGGTTCCAACAGACTTTGAGGTGAGCCTGACGTTTCAGTACAGGGATGAAGGAAAAGAGTATGCAGCAGCTCTTCCCCCGCTACAGGTACATTTCAGAGAAGAACAATCTCAAGGTCAGGAGAAAGAAAATCAGACTGGTCAGAACTCAGCTCCTCTCACCTCTACAACATCTCAAGTTTCAAAACCAGGTCCGGGGCAGGGTCAGCAGGATCCCTTCGCACAAATGGATGAGCAGATGAATGCCATCCATCAACAAAATCAACAGATGATGCAACAGGTTCTTGCATCACAGGGATTCCAAAGAAACCAGCAATCTCAATCCGGATCAGGTAATCCAGATCAGTCTCTCGTGAACAATCAGATGAGTGCTCCGGCAACCGCATTACAACAACAACTGGCACAAGAAGCTGATGAACAGCAACAGAATCAGCAGGCTCTTGCAGAAACAATTGCCCGTGACCCGATCATGCAAAATCTGTCCCATTCATTGAATCTGGCAGGTTACCAGCAGAAAACAGGAACCTCAGTAACACCCAAAGGGAAGAATGACGGGGCATTCAGTCAATATTTTGAAAATTCTACTGGTCATCAGGTGCAGACAGAAGGAAAAGTACAGAATGGAAAGATATCAAACCTGAATGCCAGTTCATCAGGATCCCTTCCTATTCCCCCTGAGCTTTCATCTGACCCCCGATATATAGAAAAGAAAGAGGGACTCGAGCAGGAAGGGTTTACGCCGGGCAGAGAATCACGAATAATTACTCCGAACGAAACCAAAAACGAGGAACAATATCAGACCCCGGATGGAAAAAACGCAACCCTCTCAGTCTCAATTATCAACGGCACTGTAACTGATGTAACCGTACGGAAGGATGAAAATACGCTGATGGGATGGTACACCGGACTCTTCCTTCTGGTTATCCTTGCCCTGCTTTGTATATGGGCCGGACTGCGTTATTATCAGAAACGAAAAGCTGATGAAGGGTTAGAAGAAAGCACACAACTTCCTGAACTGAGGGACTACCGTCAGGAAACCGAGATGTTATTGCAGGAGGCTGAAAAAGCTGAAAGGTCTGGATATCTTAAAGATGCATACTCACTTACCGGGCAGGCCTGTCGACATTATATAACCCATATCTATGGTGATGGCTCAGCAATGACAAATGAAGAGATTCAAAGAGTCATCAAACATTCAAATATTCCTAAATACCAGATCATGGATATTCTCGATACCTGTAATCTGGTTGAGTTTGCCAAGGGAGAAACGAGCGAATCTGAGCTTAATTCATATATCTCCATGGTCAGAGAAATGATCAAAGAGTGATAAACTCCAAGAACTCAATCTTTTTAGATCTTTCTTGAAGATGGGAATCGGTATCTTTTTTTCCAGTTGAGCTGATTCCATATCTGATAGAATTGAGTAGAGATAAAATTCCATCTCTACTTTGCCATATTTGTTATGAAACCTGAGGAATGCTGACAATGAGTACAAAAAAACCATTATGCCAGGTATGTGGAGAGGAGGCTATTGGGATGCAGATCCTTGGATGCTGCCCTTCTGAAGTCTGCTCAGGGCATGCTGAGAAGATTCTTGCAGAGATGAAGCCAGGGGAGAGAAAGGAGTCAGGGGCATGCTATTTCTGGCGATATAATGGGGAAAGAATTGATGGAGAGTGAAACCAGGCAGATTCTAACGGTCCTGCTTGTTACCCTGCTTATCAGTTGTATTGGTATTCTCATCAGCTCCAGTATCATTAGTCTGCTTGAAGGTGATCTGGTTGTGGATACTATGCAGGCAGAATATTCTTTTGATGGGTCATTAACTGAGACATATCAATATCAGGTCAGATCTGATGATACGTACCGGAGTTTAAACCGAAATTTCCTGGCCCCGGTCTCCATGACTCCCCTATCCAGTCCCTATGTCAGGTTTATCGGGGTAACTGCACCGAAGGGGGCGGTAGGGTATATGAAGGATTATTCCGGAAAGGTGACAATGGAAGGGGGCACTTCAGAGTCACAAGCCCTGATCCGGCAACGGGCATCCAATAATGAAGCTGGAGCATTTAAACAAGACTATTACCAGAAGGGATCATGGTCAGTGTTATACACCTGGCAGATATCTCCTCCGGTGGAACGGGGTATTGATGCAGATCACCTGAATATCGACATTGCAACCAGCCATATCCCCTATTCATCTGTGAGAATCACTTTCCCGGCAGATAATGTCATCTCTGTTTATCCACACCCGGCAGATCTGACTGTAACCAGAGAAGGGGAGCGATATATCCTCACAGGGTCTGCCCCTGCCGATGTACCGCTCGGATTTGAACTCCTTCTTACCCGGGGAGCCGGAGATCAGATTCATGGGATAATTACCGATCTCGGGTCAGTTTCAGTAATTGAAAAGACATCAGCAGCAAACCCGTGGTATGGTGCCATTCTGGCAATGCTCCCCCCGGTGATCCTCACGATCTCACAGATACTTCTTGCAGTAATCCCGGTAGGTCTTTTTCTGATCTGGTATCTAAAGGGGAGGGAAATTCCCTTCACCGTACCCGAGCACCTTAGTGTTATTCCTGATCCGTCACTGAAACCCTGGATGGTAACTCTGATATTTGAGGGAGACCCGCAGGAGTTTGGTGAGAACGGGTTATATGCAACCCTGCTGGATATGCACCGACAGGGACTGATAAAAATCGAAGAGAAACCTGGTGAAACGAATATTCTGATCACCCTGCTCAAAACAAGTTCACCAGATGCTTATGAGCAGACGGTTCTCACCACGTTGGGCAGGATTGCAACAGATGGTGTCCTTGATACTGGTATGCTGGCATCAATGGCTGAAACCGCAAATTCAAACTCTGAAGTGCGGACAAATCTTCTGGCCTACCAGGAACAGATAAAATCCCTGAATGATTATTCAAGCTCAGCCCTGGAGAACCGGTATATCGAGGATGGACGAGGCTACCTCGTACCATTGTTGATCCTCCCTGGGATCTGGATACTCATATCCATCGCTGCAGGGATTGGAGGGAAAGATCTACCAACAGGATTTGTTGCTGCACTGCTTGCCGGACTTGCCGTGGTCGAAGGAGGCATCGCGATCCTGTTTCCGGCGACCCTTTTTGGAAGATGGAAAGGGAACACCTATGCAGAAAAACTTCAGTGGGACTCATTCAGATCATTTCTTTCAGATGCAGTACTCATCAGACGGTATGCACCATCTGATATCAGGATGTGGGGAGAGTGGCTGGTATATGGTACAGCGCTCGGAGTAGGTGATCAGGTTATGAAAAGTATGAAGGACCTCAAAGTTACCACGAGTGAATTTTCCACTGGAGGAGGAGGGACGATGTTTCTGGGACCAGCCCTCTTTTATTCTGCATTCAGACCAGTGACTGCATATTCACCTCCTTCTTCTTCGTCAGGTATAGGAGGGGGAGGAGGATTTGGAGGCGGCGGTGGAGGGTTTGGGGGTGGTGGAGCCGGAGGATGGTGATAGGAACCAGTGTCTTAAGGCAGCCCTATTGAGCCTCCTTCCAGAGGACCCTCTTTTTTTTATATCGATCTATTAGCCGCAAAGACCTATCTTGTTTCAGAACGATTTGTATACGGAATTTTTGAGGGGTTATTCTTGCGAGAGGTCACCAGTAGCTTTGATGCAAAAGAGATCGAATCCTCAGTCAGATCATTCTGGAAGAGGGAGACGGTTTATGAGCAGGTGAAAGAACAGATAAAGGGTGGAAAGCCTTGGTTCTTTGTTGATGGTCCACCATATACCACCGGACATATCCACCTGGGAACTGCCTGGAATAAAATTCTCAAGGACTGTATCCTCCGATACCACCGGATGAAGGGATTCAATGTCATCGACCGTGCGGGGTACGATATGCATGGCCTCCCCATCGAGGTCAGAGTTGAGCATGAACTCGGCTTTGAGAATAAAAAGGACATCGAAGCATATGGAATCAGTGCCTTTATCGAGAAGTGCAAAAGTTATGCCATCTCCCATAAGGAGATTATGTCAGATCAGTTCCGGGCTCTCGGAGTCTGGATGGATTTTGATAACCCATATCAGACGATCACTCCGGATTATATCGACGCAGCCTGGTGGACGCTGAAGAAAGCTCATGAAAAGGGACTCCTTGAACGTGGTCACCGGGTCGTGAACTGGTGTCCCCGTTGTGAGACTGCCATCGCTGACTCAGAGGTTGAGTACTGGGATGAAGAGGATCCCTCAGTCTTTGTCAAGTTTCCGATATCAGGTGGTGAGGATGAATACCTGGTCATCTGGACGACCACACCCTGGACACTTCCTGCAAATGTCAGTGTTGCAGTCGATAAAGAGTTCATCTATGCCAATGTTGCCGCAGAGAAAGAGGGAAAGACCGAATATCTCTGGATAGCCGAGTCGCTTGTTGAAGATGTACTTAAAAAGGGGCGATATCAGAACTTCTCAGTCGTAGAGAAGAGAACAGGTTCAGAATTAGCAGGAACCAGATATTCATCACCCCTTGCCAGCCTCGTTCCTCGGCAGAACGAGATAGAGCACCAGGTGGTTATCGCCGGATTTGTTGAGATGGACAACACTGGTATGGTCCATATCGCCCCTGGTCATGGGTGGGATGATTACCTCCTCGGTATGGAACAGGGACTTGAGATCTTCTGTCCGGTTGATGGAGACGGACGATACACTGAAGAAGGTGGAGTCTTTGCAGGAAAATATGTGAGAGATGCAAATGATGAAATTCTGCAGTCATTAGGCACTTTCCTCTTGGCAAAAAAGAAGATTGTTCACCGGTACGGGCACTGCTGGAGATGTAAAACTCCTATCATCTACCGTGCTACCGAGCAGTGGTTCCTCTCAATCCCTAAGATAAAAGAGCAGATGCTCGGAGAGATCAAGGCAACCAACTGGTTCCCTGACTGGGCCGGGAGTGCCAGGTTTCATGACTTTGTATCTGATGCCCGTGACTGGTGTATCTCACGTCAGCGGTACTGGGGAATTCCGATTCCGGTATGGGAGTGCCCTGCCTGTAAAAAACAGCAGGTATTTGGAACACTTGCCGAATTAAATGAAGCAGCAGGTACCAGTCTGACTGACCCCCACCGACCGTATGTTGATACCGTCTCTGTTCCCTGCTCCTGTGGTGAGGCAATGTACCGCGTTGAGGACATCTTTGATGTCTGGTTCGACTCGGCCATGGCCTCCTGGGCAACGCTCGGGTTTCCGCAGAAGAAGGAAGAGTATGAACGACTCTGGCCTGCTGATTTCATCACAGAAGGGCAGGATCAGACCAGGGGGTGGTTCTACTCACAGCTCGGTGCTTCGACTATTGCGTTCAACCGTTCACCATACCGCAATGTCCTGATGCACGGGTTTGCCCTTGATGCAGATGGACGCAAGATGAGTAAGAGTCTTGGCAATGTTGTCAGCCCTCAGGAGGTTGTGGATAAATTCGGGGTGGATATCCTGAGACTCTATGTTCTCTCCTCAAATGCACCCTGGGAGGATCTTAAATTCAACTGGGAAGGGGTCTCAACGATTAATCGGACCATCAATATTCTCTGGAATGTATACCGGTTCCCCCTCCCCTATATGATCCTTGATGACTTTTCCCCGGCCTCAACCGAAGGGGTCTGGAACCATGATTTCATCGTGCGATCCCTGCGTGAGATGCCTGACGAAGACAGGTGGATCATCTCAAGGGTAAATACCATAGCCGGGCAGGTTACCGCAGATATGAAGGAGTATCAACTCCACCGCCTCACCCGTACCCTGATGAACTTTGTCCTGGAGGATCTCTCACGGTGGTATGTGCAGATTGTCAGGCCACGGATGTGGCTCGAGGAGGAGTCAATAGATAAGAAGTACGCATATGAGACGATGTATTATTGCATGCGCACCGTATGCCAGCTTCTTGCTCCATTTGCTCCCCATATCGCCGAAGAGATCTACCAGAATCTGAAACTAACCGGTGATCCGGTATCTGTCCATATGCTCTCCTGGTATGAGGGTGAGGCACGGCTCATTGATACGGATCTCGAGATACAGATGGGCCTGATACGCTCACTAGATGAGGCAGTGGCAAACGCCCGTCAGGCAGGGAAACGTAAACTCCGCTGGCCTGTGGGAACTGTCACGATAGTAGCCGAGAGTGACCTGGTCGAACAGGGGTTGTCAGCAATGGTAGATCTGGCTAAAGAACGCGCAAACTCGCGTGAGATCACCATCATCAGAGGAGCTTGGGACCGGATTGGATGGCGGGCAGAGCCGATCATGAAAAAAGTCGGCCCGACATTTGGGAAAAACGGTCCTAAAGTGAAAGCCCTCATCGAGTCGGCGAACGGGACAGCACTCAGGGCTGAGCTCGAGAGATCAGGATCCGCGACCCTTGGTGACGAAGAGGAGTTTGCGATAACTGCTGAAATTGTCACCTTCCATCAACAGATGCCTGAGAATATCTTCTCTGCTGATATGCCTGGCGCTACGGTCTATGTAGATGTAACCCTAACCCCTGACCTTGAAGCAGAGGGATATACCCGGGAGCTCATCCGGCGCCTTCAGGATATGCGAAAACAGCTAGATCTCAATATGGAGGAGTTCATCATTGTTGATGCTGTCATTGGTGATGAACATCTCTTTGACCTGCTCACTCAGACATGGCGTGATCTCATCTGCCAGGAGGTCAGGGCTCAAGATCTGCAGATTCACCGTTCAGTCGATAATAGAAATGCTGACCGACTGCTTCAGATGGATCGTGACTGGGAGATCGAGGGGATAACTGTCACCCTTGGGATCTCGGTAGCGTGATTTTCCTCTTTTTTTAAAAAAAATTGATGAGTACCCGAGAAACCCTGGGTGCATCACTTCACAATTCTTTGCCGATAACCTTCTCCATAAACTCCCGTCCTTCATCAGAAGAGAACAAAGGCAGATCCCGGTTAATAAACACACGTCTTCTTCTGGCCTCTGTCTTCTCACCGGTCATCGGATTATATCCTTCCTTGGTGAAGGCTGTATTGTAGAGCATAATACCTCGTCGTTGCCAGACCGGAGTCTGTGCCAGGTTGACCCCGTGCTGAAAACATATCTCATGGAGTTTCCCAGTACCAAGACCATTCAACGTGCGCTGGGCTACCACCGGGCTCATTCCCCCTTTCTGTATGAGGAGAGCCTGACTGTATGCATTCATATGATTCCGCCATGCTTCATCCTGGCGCCAGATGAGGTAGGGAATAATATGGCTGGAATGTACAGGGATCACCCGTGCATCAAAAGCAACAGGGGTTTTCATACTCATTGCCATACTAAAAGCACTTGCTGCATATGAGGCAAATACCGAGGTAAGTTTCTCAACCCGGCCATCAAAAGGAATTTCCTCAAGATAGAGACTGATCTCATCAGAGAATGTATAGAGAAAAACGGGAGAAAAACCACTTTCAGTAAGAAGTGCGCGGCAGACTTCAACCATCGCCACCGCAAAATCGTCATCATATGGTCGTTTCAGGGGAATCCTTGACAGGATCTGATGGAACGCACGGCCATCAAGCCTGATGATAACCGGAGGAGGGGCACGAATATCAGAGTAGATCTCACGCTCCTTCATAAAATGTGATTCAATTATTGAGGAGATCAAAGATCTGCATCAGATCTGAACATATTCGGGATATGGCGGATAACTACGACATCAGATATACTTTTTACTAGACGATACGGGATCTTAATACCTTTATGGGTTTTGATCTCAACCAGTTCAGGGTTCAATTTACCCGCTGCGATGGCATCCATCCGTTTTGAATCAATATCAAGTACGAGATCTTCGACTTCACCGATGAACATCCCGTTTTCAGAATAGATCTTGAGCCCTATTAGATTCGTTATCTGATCCTTCATACTCCATTGACATTTATACCATATCCCTAAAAAATATACTGGTACAATGGATGGATCCTTCAGAATCGGACGACTTTTCGGAATTCCGATCATGATTCACTTTACCTTTCTGTTGATAATTCCCCTCTTTGCCTGGATTATCGGAAATGATATCACATATACCGTCAGTCTCGTCGAAAATATATTCAGGATAGGTATCGATGACAGTCTGATAATATCTGGATTTATGCCATATATTCTTGGGTTTGTTGTTGCCTGTGGTTTGTTTACAGGCGTATTTATCCACGAATTATCACACTCGCTGGTTGCTAGAAGGGCAGGTATTCGAATAGACAGCATAACTCTTTTATTCTTTGGGGGGGTGGCCGCACTTGAGGATCGCGAGCAGGATCCTAAAGTGGAGCTCAAGGTGGCAATTGCCGGACCGTTTATGAGTCTTGCTATCGGCATGACCTGCTCAGGTATTGTCTATCTGACCGGGATGATATCTTCGAATCCTGCAATAGCAGGACTCATGAGTTACCTCTTCGGATACCTTGCTATCCTGAATTTACTTCTGTTTCTTTTTAACCTCCTTCCAGCTTTTCCTATGGATGGAGGGAGAGTCTTTCGGGCATATCTTGCAACACGGATGCCTCTCCATCAGGCAACCAGCATCGCATCAACCATCGGAAAGGGTTTTGCTATCCTGTTTGGTATCATCGGTCTCATCATATTCTCCCCTCTTCTGATACTCATAGCTTTTTTTATATATATCGGGGCAGGTCAGGAGAACGATGCAACCAGGTATAATTTCCTGCTCAAAGATGTGACCGTGGGCGGAATTATGTCTACACCCGTCAGAACGGTCAGTCCGTCTATGGCTCTGACTGAAGTTATCAGTTTGATGTACCAGACAAAGCATCTTGGATTCCCGGTCCTCGATAAAGGATACCTCACTGGAATTATCACTCTTACTGATATGTCAAGAATACCTGTTATTGACCGTGATGCCATGCAGGTGAAAGATGCCATGAGCAGGGAGATAATCAGTCTCACACCTAACGCTCCGGTGATGGAGGCACTCAGAATCATGACCCAGAAAGAGATAGGGAGAATTCCTATAGTGCATGATGGAGAGTTAAAAGGGATAGTAACAAAATCGGATATTTTTACTGTGATGGAGCTGCGGGAGATATAAAGGAGAAGAGATCAGGGGGAAATGAGCACCCGGCAGCTGTTTCAAGTTCCTCTCGTGAGTTAAATGGCCGTTTTGCCAGAATCTTCACCATTGCCTTCTTTTGAATACCTGGAATCCATTTCAACGTTTTTACCGGAAGGCTGTTGATCGGTATAGGCCAGGGCAGGGCTGTAATCGATCGCATTCCATGATCAACAACCGTGCATGAGATCTGAGATCCCTTAGATAGCCGAAGTGGGATTCCTACAAGGATAGGATACGAACCTAGTTGTCTCCCGTATGAGAGATCTCCACTCTCTTCAATGATGACCTGGTGAAGAATCGTTCCGGTTGGAAAGACCTTTCTTAACATTGGGAGATCAAAAGATTTCCGGATCTCCTCTTTAAATGTTCGAAAGCTTCCTTCGTCAACCGGGAGGGTGTTTGCATCCCATGCCTTTGTACCTTCAAAGGGCATCAGTTGTCTGATATTCACTCTGCGAATCAGAAGCCCCTCACCAGCTACCCGTTCTAAAAATTCAATATTGAGCCGATAGGTATTTGCAGTCTCTCCTGCTAGACCGGCGATAAAATTCAGACCTGGGAGTAGTTCCGGGATACCCTCGCGACGGACACTTCCCGCTTCATTGACAATTCTGATGGCCTCAAGCACCATCTCTGGATCTGCTTTCAGGTTATTTGCTTCAACTACTGCAGGATCGGCAGTCTCCATCCCGAATGCGGCTACATCTCCCGGTGTATGGTATCTGATAATTGCTTCGAGTGCTTCGCGTGACTCTTCGGGATATCGTGCAATAGTGCCGGGATTTACATTATCGATATGAAGCGTCCTGAGCTCAGGTGCTGCAGTACGTACTGCATGAAAAAGATCTGATATTTTATCTGGCACAGGCCTTGGATTTTCACCAGCACCTGACTGATAGGAGAGGAGATCAGGCTGACGACCAAGCCTGAAGTGCCGGGCACCTGAGCGGTATAGTGCTGCAACTTCTGATGCGATTCCTGCCACAGATCGGTACCTGGGTTCACCATAAAAAGGCTCGGTACAGAATGAACATCCTCCGGAGCGAGATCGGGGGCATCCCCGTGCTGTCTCAATCTCACACATAACATAGGGATACAACGGATGTTGAGTGAGAATGCCGGATCCCAGGATGTTCCATCGATCCTCATCCTCATACGAGAGGTTTCCTACAGGTTCGCTTCCTGACAGGTATGAATGAAGCGCCTCAGCAGGATATCCTTCAAGCAGATGATCAAAGCCGAAATCTACTGATCGCACGGCTTTTACTCCACCACCAGTTGACATGCCAAAGAGTACAGGGCCCCCAAGAAAAGTCACCGGGGTCGCCAGTGCTGATCCAATCTGCCTGATATCCGTATATGAAGCCGGGGTCCCCCCAAGATATTTACCTGGGACTGTAACTCCCGCGATCATCACCACCAGATCTGCATGTGAAGCATCCCTGATGTAGGTAGTGTCGGATCGCATCTGGTCAACCGTGCAGTATCGCACATTATATCCGGATTCAACCATTACTCCGGCGATCGTCCGGATGTACGGAGAAAGATAAGGAGGAACCCCCAGACATGCAGGTTCGTCCACATATCCGTCAATAATCCAAGATTCAGCAGTCATATCCAGCCAATTTTAAAAGTCGCCGGGTCCAGATCAACTTCCCTTTCTTCATGGGAGTGACGCACGGATCATCACAGTCAAATCCAATCAGAACAATCTGCGTTGCACCACATTCCTGTGCAAGAAAGACAGCACGATCACCATCGGTAAACCCCCCATAGTTATGGATATGTAAAAAAGGTCTTCCCTGAGTAGTTAGTACCAGAGGGCCGCAAAAACGGGGAACCCAGCTTTTCAGACGAGAAACGTTGTCACCATGTGCATGAACAACCAAAATGGTCCCGGTATTGTTCAGTTCAATTGCGTACTCATCGATCCCATCGAGATCTGATACGATGATATCAGGCCGTATCCCCTGTGCAAGGAGAACTCCGGCTGCTCCGTCAGCCGCGATAATAGTACCTTCACACCGTCTGGCTTCTTCTGGAAGAGATGGAGCATTCCCGCACACCGTGATTATCTTTCCCTTGCATCGTTCAACGAGTGTGGTGTGCGCATCTGCAGAAGAGAGGGTTGTCAGCAGCTCAGCAGCCCGCTGATCCTCAGCCGGGTCAAAGTCAAAGTAATCACAGATCTCCAGATAAAGCGGTTCCCATTCATCATACTTCACCGTTCTCGTCCTCCAGGAGCCCGACCAGCCTGTAGAAATTTTGCAGGATAGGTTCAATGATCAGTTCCAGAAGTTCTTCTTTGTCCCTGACCGCACAAAAGACGTGAAGAGGAATACTTGCAGCTGCCATCGTTGCATGACCACCGGCATCACCCAGATCTGAAAAAGCTTCACTCATCACATTGCCCAGATTGAGCCTGAGATCACGGTTTCTTCCTGACATTATTATGGCTTCGTCAGTAATACCATACACCAGAGCAGTACTGATTCCTTCAAGGTTGATTAAGAGATCAGCAGCCTGAGGGAGGGCATCACGGTTGCGGACATATCCGACATTAGTGAAAAGGTATCCGTTCTTTGTTTTTCTATTGGTAATTGAGTCCCCGATAATGTCGATTGTCTCATGAGCATACTGCGGGGACATTATCTTTTCCAGAAGATCCTGGTCACTATACTTGAGTAGAAATGCTGAGTATTCAAGATCCCGGGGAGTAACATTGCGTCTGAATTGTTTGGTGTCTGCCCTGATCCCGTAAAGAAGAGCAGTTGCCACTTTTTCATCAGGTTCGATATCAAGTTCATTCAGATATTCAGTCAGGATAGTTGCACAGGCACCGGCGGTATCCCGCACATCCACAAAAGTGGGGACTGTTCCCGGCGCGACAGTTAAGGATTCATAATGATGGTCGATGATGATCTCAACATAGGTATTGGGAACAAGACCGTTATTGATTCCTGGTCCCTTGCTGTCAACAAGAGCCAGATGATCACAAAGTGAGATAGCTTCGGGTTTTATCTTCTCCATCTTGATGTCGAGAAGATTCACCAGCGTCCGGTTCTCCTGATGACCAATGATACCATCATAGAGGATATGTGTCTCAAGCTCAGGGTTTGCCCGATGGGCTATTGCAGCCAGCGCCATTGCACTGGATATCGCATCAGGATCCGGATTGGTATGGGTTACAATACCAAGAATTCCAGTCCACGATGATATGAGGTCAAAAAGTTTCTGAGAGAGACGATGGCGTTGAAATTTCTGGAGATGTGTTATCGCGGCGCGGGCAACAACCTGCTGGGGATAGAGGACAAGATCTGCTCCCTCCTGGATCAGTACTTTCTCACTGATTGGATCAATGGCCCGCGCAACAATATGAACGCCCGGATATCGCTCACGGATGGTCTTCATCCCGGCGCTGTTGGCCTCGTGACTGTCACTAACCACAAAGGCGATATCAAATGGATCAAGACCGGATAGCATATCAGGATCCATGAGATCACGCAGAAATGCCTCTATCTTCTGCTCACGCAGTTCCTGGACCCGCTCCGGATTACTATCCATACAGAGCAGTCTGCAGCTTTCCTTTCTCAGCTCTTCGAGAATAAGGTACCCTACACTCCCACATCCGCAGATGAGATAAGTTCTGGATCCTGGAGACCCGTGGAGGCGATACTCCTGCATATCTCCCTTATAGTCACCGTATGGAGAGATAAAGTCGGCCACGATAAATTTATATAGTCATCGTGCTAATATGGTATGGCACAAAGCATGGGTTTGTAGCTTAGTTGGCAGAGCGACGGACTCTTAATCCGTAGGCCAGGGGTTCAAGTCCCTTCAAGCCCGCTATCTTTTTGTAATTTTTTTTATTTTAGCATCTTTGCTTCCAAATTGTTCCGAATTATTCGCTGCATTTATCTTTTCTGAGATCCCAAGAGTTTTCATGGCTGAGCTGACAGAGTATGTCCAAGTCACATGCCAGCACTGCGAAGGTGAGGGGTGTTGTTTCTGCGACAAGAAAGGAAAAGTGGATGTAACTTCTCCAGAGCGCATGTGCCGACATTGCAATGGAGTTGGCTGTCTCTACTGTGGTTATACCGGATGGTCAGGGCTTCGCGGAAAGTATGACTGAATGGCACAGGAAAATACTTAGAAAATTAGATCTCCTGAAAAAAGGAACCAATATCATAAATCATGTCCGGGGGTAGTATTCAGATATGATCTCACTCTTCAGGCCGGATCCTGAGCGAATGAGGCTGAAAGGGGATCTTTTAGGCCTTATAAAACTGGTGCAATCATCCCAGGATTCTGTACTCAGATCAGAAGCAGTTCTGGCGCTGGGGAGGATGCAAACCCCGCGGGCTGTAAACATACTCATCGGATTATTTGACGACCCCGATGATGATGTTGTTGCAGCAGCCGCAGAAGCACTTGAATTAACCGGAAAACCGGCAATTTTGCCTTTAATTCTAAACAATAATACTGCTGATGAATATGCTGCCCGTTGTATCCATCTGACCCTGCTAAACATTGGCGAAGGAATTCTTCCCGATCTCATCGCCTCAATTCCTCAACTTAATGATGCTGGTGTTGAGAGGGCAGCATACACCCTGGATGCATTTGGGAGACCCGGGTTATCCGCGCTCATTGATGCTCTTGGATCCAGTGACCCAACTATTTCCCGATTTGCAGAGGCAGCAATAGAAACCTTCGGGGATGAGGCTATTTCAGCATTGATTCAGGCTCTGGATAACCAGCATGAAAATGTAAGAGCCAGGGCAGCGGCGCTATTGATCCTTTTAGGAGACAGGATAGTACCAGACCTGCTTGCATCATGTTCCCAGGATAGGGATGAAACGCGAACGTTGAAATTTTTTATCATCAGCGAAATAGGAGAGCCAGCCTTAGATCCCCTCTATAGCTCACTGAAAGATCCTAACCCGGTAACCTCCTCAATGGCACTCAACGTCTTTCTTGAGATTGGTGATGCTGCCATAGGGCCATTGATTAACGGGTTATTTGAAAAAAACTCAAATTTAAGATCAATATCTGAAAATGCCCTGATCCGGATTGGCGAGCCGATTGTCCCCCACCTCATTAGTGAAATACCTCTTCATTCTCAGACAGATCGGGAGATAATTACCACCGTGCTGATTCGGATTGGAGAACCGGCACTAGCCGATCTCACAGCAGCGCTCTTTGATCCTTCTGCTGATATCTCTCGCACCATGAATGCCATCCTGCCGAGAATGGGTGCTTTATCGGCCCCATACCTTCTTCAGGCAGTTGAAGAACGGGGTGATGGGGCAGGCGATGTTGTAAAAAAGGTGTTTCGTGAGATCGGACGTCTCGCATTCCCTGTCCTTCAGGAAGTAATACCCCTGGGCAACGAAAAAACAGCTATTTTTGCCATCAGAATGCTGAGAGATATCGATCCGGTTCGGGCAATTGACCCTCTTATAGATACGTTATCTGGTAATAACGGGAAGATTAGAGAGACAGCCCTGGACGAACTCCTTATGCTTGGTGATATTGCAATTCCAAGACTTATTCAGACACTCTCTTCATCAAATGAAGATGCAGCATCATTGGCAAACACCGCATTACAGCGGCTTGGTGAGGACGCAGCCCCCCACCTGGCTGATGCACTTTCTGATACCCTGATCGCAGATAAGGAGCAGATTCGGATAATCCTGCAAGGTCTTGGAAATAAGGCAACTCCATACCTTATTCCCCTGACGATACCGGGAACAAATGGAAGAGAGATAGCAGCACGCCTTATTGAAGATCAGGGATCAGAAGCCGTTCCAATTCTTCTCGATGCCAGCGATGAGGCAGGACCTGCCCTGAGTAAACAGATCCGTGATCTGCTCTCACAGGCATACGTCAGGGATCCCCAGCGATTTATCGCCTACGCAATAGATCGTGAAACTGCTGTCAACCCGGATCTTCTGATTGAGATCACCAGTTCATCTCCTGAACAGATCATCCCACACCTCCTCAAAATAATCAGGGATGGGACCAGTGAGCAGGGGCAACGGGCAGGAGACCTGCTTATCAGGTACGGCACTGCATCACTTGGGCCCCTAATTAAATCCTTAAAAGAAGACCAGGATGAAGAGCATAAACTGGTTATTACTTCATTTCTGGTCAGAATGGGGGCATCTGCTGTTCCTGACCTCATCGAAGCATTGTCAGATCCTGATACCGTACTCTATGCAGTGGCAGCACTTGGTGCAATAAAAGAGCCAGCGATTGGCGGTCTTATCCACCTTCTCCAGGGGCCTGATGATACTGGTGCAAATTATGCCGGACTGACTCTGGCCCGTATCGGTGATCCAGCTTTGCCTGCTCTTTTTGAGCTCTTTAAAAAGAATGAAGCGATGATCCCCCTGGTAAGCAGGATATTTGTTGAGATGGGAGGACAAGCCCTGCCACGATTACTTGATGAGTTCAGCACCCTAGAGAAGGCTGGGGAACAGGGGTCGAGCAGGGGAATTGCCCTGATGTCTATGATCCTGGAGATATCCCTAACCAACACTGAACAGATGAAACAGCTCTTCTCAATCCGGAATGATGAACTCACCCGGATGCTTTCAGGGATTCTCATCAGTAAAGGGGAAGTTGTACTGGACCCGATGATTGGTGCCCTGCTCTCATGGGATCGAGAGATTCCCGATCTGGTCATTCAAACCTTTAGCAACATGAGGGTCAGGGTTCTGACTCGTATCCATGAGGTTTTTGAACATTTGCCTGACCAGGACAACAGGCGGATTCCGCTGATCCGGGTTCTTGGTGAACTCCATGATCCCTCCTCTGCCCCGATCCTGTTCAATGCACTGAACGACTCAGACAAAGGAATTCGAGTGACTGCAGCCAGGGTTCTTGGCAGGTTCGGACCTGAAGCACTCAAACCACTGACAAAAGCGATGCAGGATGATTCGCTTCAAGTGCGCGTTGCTGCAACAGAGGCGATGGGAGAGGTAGGTCTTGCTGCTCTTGATCAACTCCTGAAAGCACTAAAGGATGATAATGGTGATATCAGGGCGGCAGCGATCGCCGGGATTGGGAAGGTAGGAGAACCAGCCAAATTTATGCTGATCGAGTCTTTGAACGATGAAGACAGAAATGTCAGGAAAGAGGTTGTTCAGCTCCTGGATAGTTTCAGTTGGGAGCCGAAGTACACCACTGATCGCCTCAGTTACCTCTATGCAAAAGAGGATTATAGTGCATTAATTAAAATTGGACCCCCAAGTGTTGACATTCTTGCCCGTGGCCTTCATGATCCTGATCCAGAGGTCCGTGAAGCCTGTAGGGATGCCCTGACAAAAATTCGCAGTGCTCTCCCGATATGACCACTCTGATCAGGTTCATGAGCCATCCCGCCGAACGAAGATATGATAACTCAGGCAGGATTCTTCATGAAGCATATCATATCCATCCGGGATCTGGATAGAACCTATATTGACCATCTTATCAGCCGGGCTGCAGATATTGCAGCTCATGGAGCTGGTAAAGATACGCTCAGAGGAAAAATACTGGGTCTTCTCTTCTTCGAGCCTAGTACCCGGACCCGGATGTCATTTGAATCGGCAATGCTCAGACTTGGGGGCTCCTGCATGAATCTTGGGGGTGTTGAAGTCAGTTCCATGGCAAAAGGAGAGACCCTCGCTGATACTATCCGGGTGGTCAGCGGGTATGCAGACGCTATTGTCCTCAGGCATCCTAAGGTCGGAGCTGCGCGACTTGCCAGTGAATTCTCTGATATTCCGGTCATAAATGCCGGAGATGGGGCAGGTCAGCACCCATCTCAAACTCTTATCGACCTCTATACTATCAGTCAGTCAATGCCTCTTGACAACATCAATATCGGGCTGCTTGGCGACCTCATGTATGGAAGAACGACCCATTCACTGGCGTATGCACTAACCAGATATAATGCGCGTATCCATGCGATAGCACCAAAGGGGCTGGGTCTGCCTGCCTCAATCATCCATGATCTGAAAGAACTTGGGTGCACCGTTATCGAGCATGTCACCATTGATGAGGTGATATCTGAACTTGATGTGCTCTACGTGACCCGGATACAGAGGGAACGATTTCCGGATCCTATGATGTTTTATGATATTGCTTCAGGATACCGGATTACTCCGTCACTTCTTGAAGGGGTTAAGGATAACCTGATAATTCTCCATCCCCTCCCCCGGGTTGATGAGATTGATCCGGCAGTAGATCAACTTCCGTATGCGCATTACTTTAACCAGGCTAGGAATGGTATCCCGGTAAGAATGGCGATGCTGCTTGAGGTGATGGAATGAATCAGGATAAGTATAAAGAGGGAGTCACCATCAGTCCGATTCGAAATGGTACCGTGATTGATCATATCACCGGAGGAGAGGCGCTCAATGTACTTCGGATCCTTGGCATTACCGGCAGCACAGAAGAATGCGTAAGCGTTGCTACTCATGTCGAGAGCCATGAGCTGGGAACAAAGGATGTGGTTAAGATTGAGAATCGGGAACTCAGGGCTGAGGAGGTAGACCGGATTGCCTTGATTGCACCTGGTGCCACCATTAATATCATCAGAGATCGTCGGGTAATCGATAAACAAGGTGTGGAGATCCCAGATATTCTCACCGGGACACTCCGGTGTCCGAACACCTGCTGTATCACCAATACCAACGAACCGATACTGAGCCGCTTTACGGTTCAGGGAACACGGTTTATCTGCGAATATTGTGATACCGTGATTGGATCAGATATTTCATCGTATATTATCTGAATTATTGAGGATCACGAGTATCAGTTCTGATGAGGTGGCCGTGGGTATCGATCTCTCCGCGCCATATCCTGGTACTTGATATCCATCTTCCATCATCAGCAAAGACACATCGGATCTGATGTATCTCTACACATGGCCGGTTATTTGCTCTTCTAATCCGGTTAATCTCCCTGGCTACCGGGAAGGTCTCTTCACTCACGATGAGTACATCAAAATCTGCATCCAATGTTGATCCAAACTTATCGTGAAGCTCTTCGATGATCCAGATGTCTGGGAGATCTCGTTCATGAATAAATGCAAGAAGATCAGATCTTCGCTTTTCATAAGGGTAAATTGGATGTGCTTTCTGATCAGCAAACGCATTACTGGTCAGGCCAATGGTCACGGTACCATCTGAACCAGCGACCTCAAATGCACGACTGATCAACAGGCGGTGACCATCATGCAGGGGGCTGAAGGTGCCTCCTACCATAACCTTCATGTCTGAGCATAGTTAATTTCCTATGCTATTATGGATATTCATCAGAAGGTTCCACAGGCTGCCTTTATTGCACCAAATTCCACGATGATCGGCAGGATCACTATAGGGACTGATGCCGGTATCTGGTATGGGGCTGTCGTCAGGGCTGATAAGGATCAGATAATGATTGGCGACCGCTCAAATATCCAGGATAACTGTGTTGTTCACACATCAGCAGGGCACCCTGTGAGTATCGGAGATGATGTCTCTGTTGGTCACGGAGCAATTCTTCATGGTTGTACGATTCAGGACCAGGTACTGGTAGGTATGGGGGCCATAATCCTGAACGGAGCTGTTGTGGGGTCAGGGAGTATAATCGGGGCAGGTGCTCTGGTCTCTGAAGGAAAGGAGATCCCACCCCGGTCCCTGGTGCTTGGTGTTCCGGGAAAAGTAATGCGTCAGGTCAGTGATGAAGAAGGCAGTGGAATCCTTCATAATGCTTCAGAATATGTAAAACTTGCCAGGGAGCATGCAGGTGAATGAAGCTGTAGTAATCGGAGGAGGAATATCCGGGATAACGGCAGCCTTGGATCTGGCTAACCATGGGATCCATGTCCACCTGATCGAGCGTGAGCCTACAATCGGTGGCCATATGGCGATGCTTGACAAGACGTTTCCAACAAACGACTGTTCAATGTGCATTCTCAGTCCTAAAATGGTAGAGGCTGCCCGCCATCCGAAGATCTCACTGCATACCTGCACTGAAGTCTCCCGGATTGAAGGATCTGAAGGAGATTTCCAGGTTAGTGTCACAAAGCATCCTCGATATATCAAAGAGGCTGATTGTACCGGTTGCGGAGATTGTATCGCGGTCTGTCCGGTAGAAGTGTACAATCGGTTTGACGCAGGGATCGGGGTGAGAAAGGCAATCTATAAGGCTCATCCCCAGGTTGTACCCAATATTGTCATCCGTGATGCTAAACATTGCATCAACTGTGGACTCTGTTATGATGTCTGTGGGAAGGAGGCAATACTCAGGGACAATGAAGACGACGCAGAAGAGGCTGTCATCAATGCAAATGTTGTGGTAATCACTACCGGTTATGAGGTCTTTGATGCGACCCGCAAACCTGCATATCATTATCTGAAGATCCCTGATGTTCTCACCAGTACTGAGTTCGAGCGAATGATCAATGCAAGTGGTCCCACCCAGGGGAGTCTGAAGCGAATATCAGACGGGAAACAGCCGCACCATATTGTATTTATACAGTGTGTGGGTTCACGAGACTGTCAGCTTGGAAATTCTTCGTGTTCTGCAGTATGCTGTATGTATGCGGTGAAAAATGCGATGCTCATCAAGGAGAAGTCCCCCGACACTATTGTTTCGGTCTTGTATATGGATATCAGGGCATATGGCAAGGGCTATGAAGAGTTCTATAACCGGGCTGTACATATTGGGGTCCAATTTATCAGGGGGCTGCCAGGTAACCTCTATACCACCGGGAGCGGTGTGACGGTCCAGGTCGAAAATACAGAGGACCGGGAGTTGTTACTCCTGGAAGCTGATCTTGTAGTTCTCTCGGTCGGACTGCGACCTGCCGGTGATGCTCCAGAGATTGCTGAGCGGTTTGGTATCAGCTGTGATGAGACCGGGTTTTTTGAGAGCAAGGATCCCAAGACAGGAACTGCCCTGTCAATTCGTCCGGGTATCTTTCTTGCCGGTACGTGCAGGGAACCGATGGATATTCCAGACTCAGTTGCAGAAGGCGGAGCGGCTGCAATGCGTGCGGTTATCAGCTGTATGAAGGGGAAGCATGCAACCTCTTAGACCGGTTACGTTTTATCCTGATGTTCCTGAAATTAGATTTATTGTACAGACACTGCTTCCTGAAGAATTCACCGAAGCATCAGCAGGAGAGGTAGAACGGCTTGCAATGGCGATAAGAACGCTGGAGATCCGGGGGGCTCCGGCTCTTGGGGTTGCAGGTGCATATGGGGTGGCCCTGGCTGCTCTTACCAGCACTGCAGAAGATCTCACCTCTTTTCTCTCTGATGTTACGGCTGCTGCAACTCTTCTCAGATCAACACGGCCGACAGCAGTGAATCTTTTTTATGGTATCGACCGGGTCTATAACGCAATACTACAAGAGCAGGATATTTTCACTGCAAAACAGGCAGCGGTCAGGGAATCTGAAAAGGTTGCAGATGAGGATACCAGGACCTGTCATGCAATTGGACAGCACGGACGCAGTGTGGTTCCGTCGGTCTGCAGGATTCTCACCCACTGTAATGCCGGAGCCTTAGCCTGCAGGGAGTGGGGAACTGCTCTTGGAGTTATCAGGACTGCAGTTGATACCGGGTGCCAGGTGCAGGTGTATGCCTGTGAGACACGACCGCTCCTTCAGGGAGCCCGTCTGACTTCCTGGGAACTGGCCAGGGATGGTATTGATGTGACTGTCATCACCGATTCGATGGCCGCATCTCTCATGAGGAAGGGAATGATCGATCTCGTGGTTGTTGGCGCTGACCGAATCACCAGTGATGCGGTCTTTAACAAAATCGGTACGTATATGCACGCAGTCTGTGCTTATGAACACCAGATTCCATTCTATGTCGCTGCCCCGTTCTCTACATTTGATGAGGAATCAACCGAGGCTGATATCATCATTGAAGAGCGTGACAGAGATGAGATAGCATGCTGGGGAGACAGAGTTACTGTTCCGGATTTGGTGAAGGTGTATAACCCGGCATTTGATGCAACTCCGGTATCTCTGGTGACCGGTATCATCACAGAACATGGAATATTAAGATTGCCGGCGGACCTGAACCGTATAAAAGAGATGCGGGCAGCGTATCAGGAGAGTACATTATGACATCCATCTTTGATCTTTATCCTCATTTTCTCACCATTGTTGGAGAGCTTACCATTATTTTTCTTCTTGCTGTACTGGTATGTGGATTTATCCTCCTTCTTCTGACAATTTTTGCGATTCGTACTGGGAAATTACTCTTCCCTAAATTCATGCGTGCAGGTCTTATCTTCCTTGAAGGGATGATGCGAGGTCTTTTTAAACTCTTCGGAATTGAAGATATGGAATTTCTCCGCATTATGGTGACCCTTCAGAATACTCTCAATCGAAAGGCATTCATGGCTACCCCTATCCCGAATCGCGCAGTTTTTGTACCTCAGTGTCTGCGGGCAGCAGCCTGTCCTGCACATCTCCATGAAGAAGGTCTGAAGTGCCGATCCTGTGGGCTGTGTGAGGTTGGGGTTGCTAAACAGAGGCTGGAAGGACTTGGATACAAGTTTTTCATCGTGCCCGGGTCCTCATTTATAAAACGGATGGTTAAACGGTATAGACCCAAGGCTATTATCGGAATCGGTTGTCTTATTGAGATCAAGGAAGGGACTGAGATGGCCGGTCAATTGAATCTTATCTCGATGGGAGTGGTAACCAGTCGTGATGGATGCGTGGAAACTGCAGTTAACTGGGATAAAGTTTATGAGATAGCACTTCTGGGAATAGAAGATGAGAAGATACCGGAAGAACTTCGAGAGTTTACCTCGGAAAAAACATCCTAAAAAACCTTTTACAGAAATATTGCTGAAAGAAGAAAGATGAGTAGCGATGCAAACATTCCTGCCTTTATAAAGATTGAACTCCGGGTTTTTCTGATCTCTTCTGATGTTGTGCATTTTAATGTCAGGGCTGCCCCAATCAGGATGACCAGGTTAACGGGTATGATTCCGGCAAGATAATACCATCCCCACTTTACGTAGAGCAACAGCGTTATTCCGACCCCTACCCATGCTGAGATGACTGCAATCAGAATCGTGGGTCTGATACCATACAGGATGGGAAGTGTTCGTGCCCCTGCTGCTGTATCTCCAGGCATATCTTCAGCATCCTTGATCAGCTCTCGAGCCAGCATCACAAAGAAAGTGGCCCCGGCAACTGGCAGATTCTCAATAACCCCTGGCAATCCTTCCAAGGCTCCGCCGAAGAGGAAGATGCTTGCAGAAAGATATGCAACGGTAAGATTGCCCACTAGAGGCATCACTTTGAGGTATGATGCATAAGACCAGAGCAGAATGGTGTTGACCATCGCGATGATAATCAGCGGAACCGGAGCATACACGATCGCAATTCCGTTACTTACCAGAAAGAGTAATAGTGCATATATCAGCGCTTCCCTTTTTGATATTGTTCCGGAGGGTATCGGGCGATCAGGCCGGTTTATTGCATCAATCGCAGCGTCATGATAATCGTTGATCACATTGCCTGCGGCTGTTATCAGAACGATAACCACAAAGATGATCAGGACAGCAGGGATGATCGTTCCTGAAGCTATCACGTAGGCAAGAACACCGGCAAGACCTGCCATACATGCATTCAGTGGTCTGATAATCTTAAAGAGAGCAACTGATTCCATATATTTTCAATAAAAAAGTGTACGGACGTGGAGGGATTTGAACCCCCGACATTCAGCTTAGGAGGCTGACGCCATATCCTGACTAGGCCACACGTCCTGCCCTATCTAGTGGCATACGGGAAGGTATAAGCCTATCGAACCGCCAATGTTCTGCAAATGAATCTGGAAGAGATAGAAGAAGGGGGTACAACCGTATGGGTACCTACCCATGACAATTCAACAGCATTCCCACCCGGGAGTGCCCCGATCTTCTATAATCCCAGAATGGCCTTAAACCGGGATGCAACGGTGCTGGTGACTGACTGTCTGGAGCCCCGTTCCTGTCTTGATGCAATGGGAGCAAGCGGTATCAGGGGGTGCAGGATCGGTCATGAATCTTCAATTCCTGTTACCATCAATGATCGGGATCCGCTGGCAATTGATCTTATCCGAAAAAATATTGAGTATCTTGGGATAGATGGGGCCACCGTCTGCCGGGATGCCAATGCTCTGATGTCAGAGGAGAGTTTTGATTTTGTAGATTTGGATCCATTCGGGAGCCCAAGTCCTTTTCTGGACGCAGGGATCCGCAGTGCTGTACGGTTCATGGGTATTACGGCAACTGATACCGCGCCATTGTGCGGTGCACATCTAAAAGCCGGGATAAGGCGGTACATGGCACGGCCGATGAATACCGATTACCATGCGGAGGTGGGGCTTCGAATTCTCCTCGGGTATGCAGCACGCTTTACTGCGCGATATGACCGTGGGATAGAACCCTTATTCTGCTTTGCCCATGAGCATTTTGTTCGCCTCCACATCAGGATGCAGAGAGGTGCAAAAGCGGCTGATACTACCCTTGCCCGGATGGGATACATCTATCAGTGTACAAAATGCCCGTACCGGACAGAAAAACAGTCGCTCCTTCCCGAAACTATTCATTGCCCCGATTGCACAGAGACTTTGAGCCCTATCGGACCACTATGGACCGGGGCGATACAGAATTCTGACCTCCTCACCAGTATCCAGGAAAAGATGGCAGAGCATACGCTTGCCCAGCCTGTGGCTCTTGCAAAAATAATTTCCCAGTGCCGTGAAGAGCCGGCTCTCTCATTCTCGTATGATTATCATCATCTGGCAAAAAAATACCGGGTTTCGCCAGGTCCTGTCAATGCAGTTCTCACCGCCATACGGGATCATGGATTTCTGGCAACACGGGTGCATTATTCTGGATATTGTATCAAGACTGATGCACCCCTTGAGATCATCAGGGATTCGCTTACCGCTCAATAACAATCTGCAGGATATCTTCATCATTCAGGGAATGATTCAGACCAACACGCTGCGCTTCATGTCTGACAGATGTTCCCCATATTCGTGAATACCTGAACTTGTCGATGAAGTCACGATGGAGCTTCCTACAGACGTCTTCCACTTTTGCTCCAAGTCGCATGATCAACGGCTCTTCGAGATCTGCCGGACCAGCCTGAGGTTTCAGGTAGATTCGCATAAACCCAAGACTATCATAGATCTGGTCTTTGAGTTCTTCCATATGGATACCAGTAACCGCAGATATCATCACCGGACGATTCCCAAACCGGTTTGTGAGATCCTCTTCGATCTTGGCGCGGTCTACTTCATCAATGAGGTCGATCTTGTTAACGACAATAATTGCCGGAACATAGACTCTGCTTCCCATGAGTGCGTCAATAAGGTCATCTTGGGTTGCATTCCCTCGAATCAGGATATCAGCACTTGCTATCCGGTTCTCTGTAAGAATCGAACGTACTTCCTCGATATCAAGGTCCAGAGTACCTACCGCATTCAGGCGTACACCCCCGCGCGATGTTTTCTTTATCGTAATATCCGGCTTTGGAACATTGATCCTGATTCCTGCATCATAGAGCTCACGAAGCAGCACATCGACATGCTTCTCATTAAAGACATCAACAAGGAGGACGATCATATCAGCGGTTCTGACAACCGCAATGACCTCCTTTCCTCTGCCTTTTCCCATCGCAGCCCCGGCAATCAGACCAGGAATATCAAGAAGCTGTATTTTCGCTCCTTTATGTTCAAGCGCCCCGGGAACAACAGTAAGAGTGGTAAAGGCATATGCGGCAGTCTCACTTTCTGTTCCGGTCAGCTTGTTGAGGAGTGTAGACTTACCCGTAGAGGGGAATCCTACCAGAACAACGCTTGCGTCACCGGACTTTTTAACTGCATACCCTTCTCCGCCGCCACCGGACTTCATTGCCCGGTTGACTGCATCCTCTTTCATCTTTGCCAGCTTTGCTTTAAGTCGGCCGATGTGCTTTGATGTTGCTTTATTGTAGCAGGTACTCTGGATCTCGTCCTCAATCTCTTTTATCTGATCCTCTATACCAGCCATATGTCCGTATTTATATCGAATAACAACCGGATATACTTGTGGTGAAGAAAGAAAAATGAGATATAAAATATTAAATACTCATTATGCTTACGTATTATAGCAACTGCTGATATAGTGTAGTTCGGTCAATCATGTTGGACTCTCACTCCATCGACTGGGGTTCGAATCCCCATATCAGCATATATCGGTTCGGCACTTAGTCCATACTCTTTTAGTATTTTTTTATCATTGAAGATCTGCATATAATACTTATTTTCGAGATTTACGGGTAATCTGATCAGGTAAGTCCTCTTATATATTCCAGGGGAGCAAATGTCTAATATTTGGGCTTGAATTCAGATACAATCCGAAATTCAGGGCCTTATATCAGGTCGCTATTGGTCGGTGAATTGACTAGACCTTTGGTATTCCTTCCATGGAATAAGAGGGATAGCGGCAGGATATGGAGTTACGTATGTAGCCGATATTAGTTGTAAGATCGGGTTATTATCGAAAAACCGAATATGGCCTTTCTCTAAAAACCCCTATGAGGCCCTGGCCTCCAGCTTGGCTAATGAAAAACTGAAATAGTTAGCCCCCAATTCTTTTTGGGTAGTGCAGGTTGTTTTCTTTTTAAGAGTAAGATCTCGGTTTAAAAACTAATCCTGAATTGCTAATGTAGGCTTGACTGCGACAAAGGTCGCGAATGTAAATTTAACCGTTAGGTAATTCGTCCACTACCCGTTTTCGCATTAGGGTATTATGACAGAGGAAATATCAATTGCTGCCGGATTAGACATCCACAAGCGATTTATCATCGCTACAGTCTTACACACTAATGGTGTCAAATTCCAACAACGATACGAAAGAACAATGCAAGGTCTCCTTGCATTAAAAGATTGGATTCTTGGAATAAATGTCAAGTGGTTGCTTGCGAATCAACAAATGATTACTGGGTTCAAATTTATGAATAATTATCTGGTCATTTAAGGGTTATCGTTAGCAACCCTCATGATATGAAAGTCTTATCCCACAAAAAAACGGATAAGATTGATTCAGAGATTATTGCTATATTGGCCTTGAAGGGAATGATAAAATGGCTCTTCGTCAGTTTCAGTGGGTAAGAAGTAGGATCCCGTTCAATATGGGTTATGGTTATTGCAGAGGATCTCTTTCGTGCAGCCCTTCACCTAACAGCTCCTTGGTATATCTCTTCTTTAACTTTCACAGAGGGTG
>DATMXW010000128.1:0-7723 GCA_035561295.1 Methanospirillum sp.
CCATAATTCAAGGCGATTTACTTGAAGAAAAGTTACTATCAGATGTAATGAAAGGGTGTGACTTTGTTTTTCATCTTGCCGCTAATGCTGATGTCCGCTTTGGAACTGACCATCCTTCAAAAGATCTTCATCAAAACACGATTGCAACATTCAATGTCCTAGAAGCGATGAGGGTTAATTCCATAAAAAAAATCGCATTCTCCTCCACCGGTTCTGTATATGGTGAGGCACAGGTGATCCCAACCCCTGAAGATGCGCCTTTTCCCTTCCAGACATCATTATATGGTGCTTCCAAGCTGGCATGCGAAGGGCTGATTGAAGCATATTGTGAAGGGTTTGGATTTCAGGCATGGATATTTCGGTTTGTCTCAATATTAGGTGAGCGATATACCCATGGACATGTCTTTGATTTCTATACGCAACTTTTTTCAAATCCGAAGCATCTGAAGATTCTTGGCAATGGGCATCAGAAAAAATCCTACCTCTATGTTCAGGATTGCATGGACGCGATATTTTGCGCGATTGAGAATTCTACCGACAAAGTCAACCGATATAATCTGGGAACAGATGAATACTGTGAAGTGAATGACTCAATATCCTGGATTTGTGAGCATCTAAATATCTCTCCAGAACGTCAGTATTCGGGTGGAGATAGAGGATGGATTGGTGATAATCCATTTATATATCTCGATTGCACCAAGATCAGGACACTTGGATGGAAACCTAAATACACCATCAAAGAAGGAATTATCAAGACTCTTGAGTACTTGGAGGGTAATCAGTGGGTGCTGGAGCATCTCGAATGAAGATCTGTGTGTACGGCCTTTGGCATCTGGGTTGTGTTACCTCTGCATGTCTTGCACAGTTAGGGCACGAAGTAATTGGACTAGACCTTCAAACTGATGTTATTGACGATCTGAAGCACTCGAAACCCCCCGTCTTTGAACCTGGATTAGAGGATTTAATTCGAACAAATCAGGATAGTGGGACATTACGGTTCACACCTGATCCATACGATGCATTGCATAATGCAGCAGTGTTATGGGTTACGTTTGATACCCCGGTTGATGATGAGGATAATGCAGATGTTCAATCTGTCCTGGATGCTTTTGATCTCATTGCTGGGGATATCATCGATGGGGCTCTGATAATTTTCTCTTCCCAGTTACCGGTCGGAACAACCCGGTTAATATATGCCCGCTTTCATGATAGTTATCCAGAAATGACCTGTTATTTTGCATATTCTCCCGAAAATTTAAAATTGGGAAAAGCATTACAGGCTTTTTTAGACCCCGATCGAATTGTTATTGGGACTCTCTCTGATGGTAATGAGATTTTTTCTCCGTTTTTTTCCTCAATCAGTGAGCACCTGATTTGGATGAGTCTGGAATCTGCAGAGATGACGAAACATGCAATTAATGCATTCCTTGCGACATCAGTTACTTTTGCAAATGAGATCGCATCCATCTGTGAATATGTCGGTGCAAATGCGAAAGAAGTTGAAACCGGATTAAAAAGTGAAGAGAGAATCGGCAAAAAAGCATACCTGGGGCCGGGAAATGCCTTCTCTGGAGGGACGCTCGGGAGAGATATTACGTTTCTACAAAAAACCGGGGAGAGATTTTCTTTTCCAGCATACCTACTGCACTCGGTAACGGAGAGTAACAATTATCATAAGACCTGGATATGTCGAACATGCATCACTATTTTGGGAAATCTATATGGTAAATGCATTTCAATACTGGGATTGACATACAAACCAGGGACAAATACTCTTCGAAGATCACTCGCAGTTGAATTATGTGTCTGGCTGAAGAGGCAGGGGGCTATTGTTACCGCTTTTGATCCGGCGATTATTGAACTTCCTTTGGCGTTAAGAAACATCTTTTCATTGTCTGCAAATATCGTTGATTGTGTGAGTGGTGCTGAGGTGGTAATTATTGCTACTGAATGGCCTGAGTTTCGGGATCTTTTCCGAGACACTGTAGTCAATGGACAGGGACAAATTATTATTGATCCCACTGGTTTTTTAGAAAAAACCATCTCTGATTATTCGAATATTCATTATTATTCTGTTGGGAGACCTTTTACATGAAATTATCCGGTAAAAATGCAATTATAACGGGTGCCAGTAGGGGATTTGGGTTTGCGGTAGCCAAAAGATTCGTTGAGGAAGGTGCTTCTGTGGTACTTTGTGGAAGAGATCCGGTCCACCTCAAGATCGCTGTTGATGCATTAAAGGAACTGGCACCAGGAGATCAGACAATCCTTGGCCTTCCTCTTGATGTGTCTAACGAAGAGCAGGTTATACAATTTATTCATTATGCCATAGATAAGTTGAACCGGATAGATATTCTGGTGAATAATGCTGGAATATATGGGCCGAAGGGTCTTCTTGAAGATGTAGATTCTCAAGAGTGGATAGAGGCCATCCATATTAATTTATTGAGTGCCTTTTTCATGTGCAAAGGGATTCTTCCTCATATGCGAGTGAATAAAGCAGGAAAGATAATTAATCTTTCCGGGGGGGGGGCAACTGCTCCCCTTCCGAGGATAAGTGCCTATGCAGCATCAAAAGCAGCGGTTGTCCGACTTACTGAAACACTTGCTGAAGAGTACCGGGAGTATGCCATTGACATTAATGCTGTTGCGCCGGGTGCATTGAATACCCGGTTATTAGATGAGGTGCTTTGTTCAGGACCGGAGATCGTTGGAGAGGCCTTTTTTAAGAAAGCGCAGATGCAAAAAGAGGATGGAGGTACTCCTCTTGAGACAGGATCTGCCCTTTGTGTGTATCTGGCATCCAGTAAGAGTGATGGGATTAGTGGAAAACTAATCAGTGCAGTCTGGGATCCATGGCAGACCCTTTCGCAATATCGTGAAGAATTGCATAATTCTGATATCTATACCCTCAGACGAATCACCGGAAAGGACCGGGGTAAAGATTGGGAGAATTAATGTGAAAGTAGGGATTATTGGGTGCGGAGCGATAGGAAAGAAACGAGCTCTCGCGCTTTCAGGCCATGAGTTAGTAATAGCCGTGGATACATCACTAGAACGTGCTATGGAGATTGCTCAATTAAAAAAATGCCAGACCATTAGCACGGACTATCATGATGCGTTACAGAACAACGATATAGAACTTGTTCTGATTTCGACGACAAATGAGTTTCTTGCGCAAATAACTCTTGATGCAGTCACTGCAGGAAAGCATGTGCTGGTGGAGAAGCCAGGTGGACGAAATCCTGAAGAACTCATCCCAATCATCCATTCTGCAGAGAAAAACCATGTGTATGTGAAGGTAGGGTTTAATCACCGGTACCATCCGGCACTGATGAAAGCAAAACACCTGGTTCAATCAGGTGTGTTAGGGCAGTTGCTATTTATTCGAGCCAGATATGGTCATGGAGGCCGGTTAGGATATGAGAAGGAGTGGAGAGCGTTCCCGGAGAAATCAGGAGGCGGAGAGTTGATCGATCAGGGAGTTCATCTGATTGATCTGTCACGATGGTTTCTGGGAGAACTCACGGTAGAGCACGGATTTGTTCATACTTACTTTTGGGATATGCCGGTGGACGATAACGCATTTTTGATGTTAAAAAGTGCAGGCGAACAGGTTGCATGGCTCCATGTGAGCTGCACGGAATGGAAAAATATTTTTTCATTCGAAATTTATGGAACTGCAGGAAAACTCCATATTGATGGTCTTGGCGGGAGTTATGGGGTTGAGAAATTATACCATTATCATATGCTTCCGGATATGGGTCCACCAGAGACAACAATCTGGGAATACCCGTTTACTGATAATTCATGGGAAGTTGAGCTCAAGGGTTTTATCCAGAATATCATCGAAAAAAGAGTTCCTGAAGGAACGATTCTTGATGCTAAACAAGCCCTTGATATTGTGAAAACCGTGTATCGTTCAGGGTATACCAGGGGAATGCTATGATAATCACTCGTAGTCCATTACGAATATCCCTCGGAGGGGGTGGAACTGATTTACCATCTTATTATCATCAATATGAGGGTTTTGTAATATCTGCAGCAATCAACAAATATGTTTATATTAATCTCCATGATACGTTCGTAGACTATCTGATAATTAAATATTCAAAGATGGAAGAGGTGAGATCTTTAGCAGATATTCAGCATCCCCTCATACGTGAATCCTTATCGCTACTCGGGTTTGAACCTCATCATCTGGAGATCGCAAGTCTTGCAGATATTCCAGCAGGAACAGGCCTTGGGTCATCAGGGAGTTTTGTCTGCTCTTTATTAAAAGCCCTTCACGCCCATAAAAATAATATCATCAGCCCGGCTGAGCTGGCTGAAGAGGCATGCCATATTGAACTTGACATCTTGGGAGAGCCGATTGGCAAGCAGGATCAATACATCTCTGCGTATGGAGGAATCAATTGCTTTACCTTCTCAAAAAACAGGCAGGTAAAAGCAGAAAAACTCAAAATATCACAGGAGACGCTCCATAACCTTGAAGACCACCTCCTTCTTTTTTTTACTGGTTATTCGCGATCAGCTTCCAGGGTTCTGAAAGAACAGGATGATAAGAGTAAGAATAACGACTGTTTAATGATTGATAATCTTCATACTGTCAAAGAACTTGGATATAAGAGTAAAAAAGCGTTTGAATCAGGTGATCTTGAAGAATTTGCACATCTTATGAATGTCCATTGGGAACAGAAGAAACAACGGTCAGATGCAATGACAAACGAGCAAATCAATAACTGGTATGATATTGCCATGAACAATGGTGCACTCGGAGGGAAACTTATCGGTGCCGGAGGAGGTGGGTTCCTGATGTTCTATACTGAGGATAATAAGAGACTTCGGAAGGTGATGACTCAACAAGGGCTTCAGGAAGTGAGATTCAGATTTGATTTTGAAGGGAGCAAGGTGGTGACTACTTCTTAATGTTACCTGTTGTTATTCTTGCAGGTGGCCTTGCCACCCGTCTGTATCCTGTGACGCGTACCATCCCCAAATCTCTCATTAACATAAATGGGATTCCATTCATCTCCCATCAACTATCTCTCCTTCGTGAGAAAGGAGTTCATAATATTGTTATCAGTGTTGGGCAATTTGGTGATCAGATAGAAGAGTATGTCAGAGATGGTTCTCAGTTCGGGCTGAGTGTCAGGTACTCCTATGATGGGGAAATTCTCCTGGGAACCGGGGGGGCAGTTAAAAAGGCTACACCCCTGCTTCCAGAAGCATTTTTTATATTGTACGGTGATTCCTACCTCGATATTGATTATGAGGCGATTGAACGGGAATATTATTTGAGAGATGCACCTCCTCTCCTTATGACGGTATATCATAATTACAATGCTTTTGATTCCAGTAATATTCTGATGAAGAATGAGAGGATTCTGAAATATGACAAAACGGATCAGGACTCAAGCATGGAGTATATCGATTATGGGCTTATGGTCATCAGAAAAGAAGCAGTCGGCCGATACTCAGGTGAATCTCCCTTTGACCTCTCAAATCTTTTAACTGCCACGGTTAATAATGGTCTTGCGGTTGGGTACCTGGTAACCAAGCGGTTTTATGAGATTGGATCTCCTCAGGGAATTCAGGATACCGAAGAATATATCCGAAATAGAACTCCACGTTATTTATCTGAATGATTCACATGACTGAAGAAATATATATATCATCATTTCTTGCAGATGCAAAACAGATTATCGATACTATAGATCATGGTAAGATACAACAGATGTCTACCATCCTCCAGATGACCCGAGATAATGGGGGCAGGTTGTTTATCTTAGGAGTAGGTGGAGGAGCCGGACATGCTTCTCATGCAGTCAATGATTTTAGAAAGATAGCAGGCATTGAATCATATGCCCCAACTGATAATGTTTCAGAACTTACTGCCCGAGTAAATGATGATGGATGGGAATCTGTCTTTGTAAACTGGCTGAAAGGGAGTAGGTTGTCTCACAAGGACTGCATATTCGTCTTCTCAGTTGGTGGAGGAAATGCGGAGAAGCGAGTGAGTGTGACGCTGGTGAATGCACTCGCATATGCGAAAGAGATAGGCGCCAGGGTAATCGGGGTCGTTGGGCGGGATGGTGGATATACTGCCCAGGTTGCAGATGCCTGTGTGATCATTCCGACGATGAATGAAAAGACGGTTACTCCACAGACGGAAGCATTCCAGGCGGTTATCTGGCATCTGCTTGTGTCAAGTCCTGCCATGCAGAGATTTGAGATGAAATGGGAGAGTACAACGTGATCAGATGAGAAAAGCAATATTTCTGGATCGGGATGGGGTGATTAATGAGTTGGTGCTGAATCATGCTACTGGAGAATACGAACCTCCTCATAATCCAAGGGATCTTGCTCTCTGTTCAAAAGTTCTCATTACTCTCAAAACTTTTCAAAATGCCGGTTTTGAGCTTTTTTTAGTATCTAACCAACCTGATTATGCGAAGGGCAAAACCACTCTTGAAAACCTTCAGGTAGTCCATGCAAAACTGGATGAGATCTTCCTGGCTGATGGGATTACTTTCAGGCAGTATTACTATTGTTATCACCACCCGAAAGGAGTGGTAACAAGTCATGCAATTCAATGCAGGTGTAGAAAACCAAGCCCATATTTCTTATTGAAAGCTGCTCAAGAATATGATATTGATCTGAATCTTTCATGGATGATCGGGGATCGTGATAGTGACATTGCATGCGGAAAAGCGGCTGGGTCGAAAACGATTATGATAGAGAATCCGGATTCGTCATTCTATCGGGGGGTAAGCCATCCCGATTATTCAGTCGGACATATTAATGCTATCATACCACTAATACTGCAGAATAATATCGACCAATCTTTAACATGATACTATGACTGGATTTTTGCATTATTCAATTAAACTGTATGCTGACGGTGCTGACCTGAATGGAATGATAGAAGAATACAAGGCAGGAATCGTCAGAGGGTTTACTACGAATCCCACTCTGATGAAGAAGGCAGGGGTGGGGAGTTATGAGGATTTTGCTCGGTCTGCGCTCAAGGCAATACCAGATCTCCCGATATCTTTCGAGGTTTTTTCTGATGACTTTCGTACCATGGAAGAGGAAGCCCGAAAAATTGGAGCATGGGGGGAGAACGTATATGTGAAAATCCCCATCACGAATACGAAGGGGGAGAGTACTGGGCCGGTGATCCAAAAACTTTCCCATGAGGGCCTTAAACTCAATGTCACCGCAATCCTGACCGTGGAGCAGGTTAAGTTGGTTTCTCAGGCCCTCTCTCCATCTACTCCAAGTATTGTGTCGATTTTTGCTGGCCGGATAGCAGACACTGGTGTTGATCCCATTCCGATCATGAGAGAGTCGGTGACGATCCTTCAATCAATTCCGAAGGCTGAACTCCTCTGGGCAAGCACCAGGGAGATATTAAATCTTGTACAGGCTGAATCCTGCGGATGTCATATTATTACTATTCCAAATGATATTCTAAAGAAAGCGTCGTTATTGGGGAAAGATTTGGATGAATTGTCATTGGAAACTGTTCAGATGTTTTTTAAGGATGCCAAAAATGCTGGATATGCGATTTGAAGATGAATGAATTCTTATTAACGGATATACCTTTGAAAACCTCTATGAGGCCCGGCCTCAAGCTTGACGAATGAAAATCCCCAATGTGGGGTTATTTTTGGATCTCATATAGATTTTCATGCAAAAAAGAAGCACAAATATTATC
>DATMXW010000129.1:0-53293 GCA_035561295.1 Methanospirillum sp.
AATAAGAACATAGGAAAAATCTAAATCAGACGGGTCGTTAAAATAGAACTGCTTTTTTGAGCATCAGAACTGCAATTGCCATCAGAGTTAGACTAAAACCATACCTGACAAGTGCCTGGTCAAGTCCACGAGAGATCCTGACTCCGATGAGAGCACCCAGAGTGACTCCCCCCGCTGAAAAAAGGAGAAACGGGTAGGAGATGTGACCAAGTAGAAGACTCGCAAGAGCGGCACCTACAGAGGTGAAGATAATTGTAGCCAAAGAGATGGGCACTGCGTTTTTCAGCCTGATTCCCCATCTGAATAGGGCAGGAATAAAAACCGTTCCTGCAGAGATACCAGTCAGACCACTGATAAGCCCACCAAGGCTCCCCCAGAACAGAAAATATCGCCGTCCATTCGGATTTGACCAGATAGGATCTTCAGGATGGTCATAATTTTTCAGTTCAGAAAGCCTGCAAGAAGGTGCTGCTTTATCGGGGATGAAACCTGCCATCTGCAGAGCGATGACTAATAGAAAGAGACCGAAGATCCCGTTGAGAACCTCTCCTGACAAAAAAACTGTCAGGTAGGATCCAATGAACGCAGCAGGAATTGAGCCCAGGATGAGGACCTTTACAAGCGGGTACTGAATAGACCGTTCTCTTGCATGGTATACAGTCGCAGATCCTGCAGTAAAGATTGTGGTTGTGATACTGGTACCAATTGCCAGAGCCGGGTCTAAGCTGAAAACCAGAGTGTACATAGGAACCAGAAGGAATCCACCACCAAGCCCAAGAATTGCAGATATTATTCCAATTAAGAGAGAAAAAAATCCTGCAAGGAGGAGATCGGATAGTGCTATCATGGATAACGCATTGAGGATCCTATATCAGAAAATTATTTTTCATAAGGCACCAGAGGCATCTGACGATGGTTATGAATCTCAAGGGGTGCCATATCCAGATGATGAAAGGAAGAGAACGGTGTGAAATGTCCTATATCTCATAGTACTGGGCATAAAGGAGGACGGGGATCCTCCTGCCTGATAATTTGCCCAGAGAATCCAACTCCCAAGGTTTGGGAACGGATCGGACAAGTAGGTCCATATCATTATTGAGAGGAGCTATACCCGCTACGAACAGTACCTTCCACGAATGAGTTCCCAGGGGTACGCGTACCCTGCAGCTTCTGTCGTGGTATCCCTTGCATCCAGCACACGTTGTATGGAGAGATGCCGGGATAGGTTTTGATTATTCATTCCGACCTGGATGGCTTTCATGAAATCTCTCCTGCTGTAGTTCACGTTTGTGAACACACCATATTGTATCCGTGCAGACATAATTAATGCTAAACAGGCAGCTCTTACCAGAACAAACAAATATTTAACCCAATGATTCCAGAATTCCATATTTCCTTTCAATTCTGGCTGCATTTTGCCGGGAGGCTATCCTTTAATACTTCATCAGGTAAATACATCGGAACCTAGGGATCCCATCCCAGGATCTGATATGCATGATCTCAATCCTCCTCGTCGATGATGAACCGGTTCTTTTAGACCTTGGCTCATTTTACCTGACCCAGAGAGAACATTTTTCTGTGGACACAGCGGAAAATGGTCTTGAGGCGCTGAAGCAATTAGAGAAGCGACCCTACCAGATCATTGTATCAGATTACGATATGCCGTGTATGAACGGAATCGAGTTGCTCAGAGAAGTGAAATCAAAGCATCCCAATCAACCGTTTGTAATATTCACCGGAAAAGGACGTGAAGAGGTGGTCATCGAGGCTCTGAACCTGGGAGTTGATTTTTACCTGCAAAAAGGGGGAGAGACAAAGTCTCAGTATGCCGAACTCGCTCATAAATGCAGACGGGCAGTAGAGCGAAGGCAGGCACAGGATCAGATCCGTCATCTTGCTAGGCTCTATTCTCTTCTTTCCAGAGTAAATAAGGCAGTGTACCAGATCCGGGATCGAAACCTCCTTCTTCAGGAAGTCTGTCAGATCGCTACCCAGGAGGGTGGATTTAAGGCTGCCGCGATCACCATGGTCCACCCGGTTACCACCATTCCGGAATTGATCTCGTGTACAACATCAACCGATCTCGCAGTAGAAGATATCACTGCTTTCGTATCCCCACACTCTGTTCCCACCATAGACTCACTCAATGAGGATCTCTTCCATATCTGCTCAGATAACCGGAGTTACCCCCATGACGGAGAATATGGGAAAAAACTCGTATCTTCTGGATTTCTGAGCAGTGCATCCTTCCCGCTAAAAATAGGGGAACACTTGATAGGAGCTTTTACCCTTCATGTAGATGAAGCAGGTTTTTTTAGTGAAGAAGAGGTTCTGCTCCTGATGGAGATCACTGAAAATCTCTCAATAGCCTTTGAACTGATGGAGCAGGAAAAGGAGAAAGAACACTTCGCAGAGCGTCTGGGCATCGTACAGAGTTCTATTGAATGCGCTGACGAGGCATATTTCCTGCTTGACGAAAAAGGAACCATCCTATACGCAAATCATGCAGGATATGCCGAAGCAGAGAAGAACAAGGTCTTGACCTCCCACGATGATCTGAAAAACCTGACCATAACTGATATCGGAATTCTGGACAACGATCTCCTTGACCAGGTACTTTCAGAGCCCTGGACAGCGAATGGATTCAGATCGGTAACCATGAAGAGATGTACTCCAGGAATTGTGCACCACATAACTGAATATCTTATGGTCAGAAAATTTAGGTATGAGGATGCTACCTACATCATCGTGCAGGTGCGCGAAACTGGTCCAGTACTACCCTGACTGACTACTCTTCTTCCTCGATCAAGGTAAGAATAAACCCTGCGGTCTTAAAATTCGGACGCTCTTCCTTCTGAACAAGTTGATAAAACTCGCAATTGAGACAGTTTCCCAGTTTCTGGGCATGACTCCCCTGGATCTTCCCTCCGCACAGGGTACCAGTAATAGCCCAGCAGGTCCGACCTCCATTTGAACCACTGTTGATCCCATCAGTTCGTGACTCAACTGCAGCAGGACAGACACCAAGTTCTTTCACTTTTTCTCCACCAGGCTGGCGGCCACATTTTTTAAATTCCCAACAATTAGTCTTCATTATTTTTCCAAATCAATGCAGTATTATCTGACAAAAATCCAATATGTCTTCAACAGGCTGGGATCTCCAATGGTATCATTGGTATCAACAGAGTATCAGCAGGATACAGTAACATATTGCATGTTCAGTAAAAAAAGATGGTGAAGAATAATTACTGCTCTTCTTCGGGGATCAACGCAAGAATAAATCCTGCAGTCTTAAAATTCGGGCGCTCTTCCTTTTGGACTACCTGATAAAATTCACAGTTGAGACAGTTACCCATTTTGGCTGCGTGTGTCCCCTGAACTTTACCACCACAGAAGGTACCGGTAATAGCCCAGCAGGCCCGGCCACCATTCACGCCATCATTCACACCGTCAGTCCGGGTTTCAACAGCAGCAGGACAGACCCCAAGTTCCTTAACTTTTTCACCACCAGGCTGGCGGCCACATTTTTTAAATTCCCAACAATTCACTTTTGTCATATTACGCTCCAGTTTTGATAAATGCTCCCTGTTTCCGGTATCACCAGATGATACCAGATTCAGACACCTCGATGACCATAATCCGGGCCCGCCTTTGCAGGGGGATGTTAATGATACCTCAGTAGCGTATACTATGATTCATATCATCAAAAAAGCCCGGAATGAGGCAAATTTCGCCGATCCTGATCAAATTATTCACCAGCAGGCACCCTGATAATGAATAATAATTCTGGAAAAGTGGTCCAGCAATTCACCACACAAAAGACGGGATGAGGGGATAGTCCCCTGATAACTCATCCCATGATCACCGGACGGACGAGATCTACAATGCTATACAGACTCTGCCTGGCGTCCATGTAACTGAGACGCTCTTTGAGCAGCGCATTGGTCTTCAGGCGCCTGATTGCATAACGCACAGTCCGCGGAGGCAGCCTTGTTTTTTCGATAATGTCTTTCTGGGTGAGTGGTTCACCCGATTCGAGCACCTTAAACACCAGCTTGGCTGATGGAGGCAAGCGTTCGATTGTTATCTCATCTTCTTGTTCTGCCTCGGTAAAGACAAAAACGATCCCTTTCCGCCATAATGACTACACTTATGTTGGATCTCCTGATTATTAAATGTTCACAATTGTGAATTATGAGATCAGTTCTCACGCCCAAGGTGATGAAGCTGAAATCCCTCACACCAATCTGGCAAATCATTAAAAAAAGAGGGTACATCCCAGTTGTACCCGGGAACACCAGGGGGGAGAAGCATGTCAACCTGCTCAACCGGACGAAACACGCGTAATCGTGGAATCCTCATCCCCATACATGAGACCTCCTGTCAACCACCCGCTTTGCCTTGTGGGTCTCACGGGGCAGGGTACCAACAGGAAGAATACTAACCACAGCAGTGATCCCAATCCGTGCCCGAAGTGACTTACAGACCAGATCTGACAGTCCCTCCTGCCCTGATACCCCAGCTTCAACCTCGATAGTGATCACATCCAGGTGGTTCTGACGATCCACTACTATCCGGTATTCGCCAGTGAGATCAGGGATATCACGGACAACTGCTTCCACATCAGAGGGAAAGACATTCACCCCTTTAATAATCAGCATATCATCAGTACGCCCATGAATCCCCATGATGCGGGTATGAGTTCTGCCACATGCGCAGGGAACCTTCGTCACGGTGATAATGTCCCCAGTACGAAACCGGATAAGGGGACGAGCACGTTTTCGGAGGGTGGTGAGCACCATCTCCCCCCGACTGCCATCAGGAACAGGCTCTCCGGTATCTGGATCCAGCACCTCGATCAGAATATGATCCTCAGCAATATGGAGTCCATTCTTCTCCTGGCACATCCCGGCGCATGCACCAAAGATATCTGATATCCCATAAAAATCATAGATATCAGCGCCCCAGAGCTCTTCAATTCGCCGTCTCGTTTCAGGAATAGAGCCCCCAGGTTCACCAGCGACAAAGATACGTCTGATACTGAGATCTTTCTTTGGATCTATCCCTTCTTTCAAAGCTGTCTCTCCCAGGTACCAGGCATAGGACGGGGTGGTCCAGATAGCAGTGGCCTCAAACTGTTTCAATATGGCGAGGAGCCGATCAGAAGGGATGGTTCCTGCATGAATACAAAGGGCTCCCAGCTTCTGAGCTCCAATCACACAGGGCCCCCCCACAAAGAGGGAGAAGTTCAGGGCATGACAATACCGGTCATCAGGAGTCAGTCCCGCAGCGGTGAAGATCCTGGCTTCTACATCCATCCACTCATCAAAGTCCTGACCCGTGAAGGGGGAAGGAGTGGGAACTCCGGTCGAGCCGCTTGACGCAGATATATAGACAATATCGCGTTCAGGCACAGCGACCATATCCCCGAAGGGAGCTTTTTTTTCTTGTCGCTCCCGAATTACCTGTTTATTGGTAAACGGGAGGTCCCTCAGATCAGACAGACTGTGTACCTCTATTCCAGATAGTATCTGTCGATAATATGGTGAGTTCTCCCGGGCATGGGAGATCTGATCCCTGAGCAGGGTAAGTTGAAGTTCTTCAAGCTCTGCTCTGGGGAGGGTCTCGATCGATTGATTCCAATACATAATTTATTGCATGTTGCGAGTATTCATCTGACGATTCTCTTGTAACCGGAATTAGTTCTCCCGGAGTTTTGGTCCAGACAAGTTTTCCAGGCCCTGATAACCATGTATCCATATCACTCCCCGTGATATTGCCAGCGGAGGGAATGGGCCTGCACAGACTCAAACGCTTTCATGACCCCGATTACCACCATGACAATAAGTATCATTCCTGCAATCACCCGATCGTAGTTGGCAAACTGGCTATGATACTGAATATACCAGCCAAGACCTGATGACGCACCGATCATCTCAGCAACAGTCAAGATCACAAACGAGAGGATGAGCGAGATGAGTGCACCAGAGAAGATATTGGGCAGCGCTGCAGGAAGCAGAATCTTCACCATCATATCCTTGTCTGAGAGACCAAGAGTCCGGGCAGAGTTGATCACCCTCTTGTCAATGTTATGAACACCATATACTGTCCCTACAAGGATCGGCCAGAGTGCTCCTATAAAGATAACAAAGACCGAGGAGGCGTAGAAGGAGGGAAGAAGAACTATCGCATAGGGCATGTAAACCGTAGGGGGGACCGGAGATATCGCCTTTGCGATCGGATAGGTAAGATTATAGATCCTTCTCCTCCAGCCGATGAGGAGCCCAGAGGGGATAGCAACAAGAGCTGCAATAAAATATCCTAATAGGATGATACTCAGCGACTGAAAAATGCCCTGCCCCATCACCTGGTAATCAGTCAGAAAGACCGCAAAAACTCGTTCTGGTGCGGGAAAGAGGAAGGGATCCAGTACCGCGAGTTTTGTAAAGGATATCTCCCACATAGTGAAGATCCCCCATATGAAGACGAAGAGATCCCTAATCTGCTCCTCTGCAGCAGGAAATACCCTGATTGAAAGAATTCCTGCCGGACCAATACCCAGAACAACTACCAGAAAAGGCAGAATATTAGAAATTTTCTGGGCAGGATTACCAGGGATGAGCGTAATAATCCCCGCAAGGAGCAAGGTGAGTGCCAGAATGATCAGGGAGGTCCGGTTCATGCCAGAGCCCTAATCTCTTCCTGCTGGAGTGCCAGCTGCTCAACCATCTCCCCGAACAGAATTGAGAGAAGGCGTGAGCGGAGCTCAAGATACTCATCTGCCTTTATAATTCGTTCCCGGTCACGTGGGCGCCTGAATGGAACATGAATCTCTTCAATAATTCTTCCAGGTGAGGGGGAGATAACAATTATTCGATCTGATAGAAATATTGCTTCGTCTACATCATGGGTTACCAGGAGGACAGTTTTACCATCCTCTCCAGAACGCCAGAGATGGAGAAGGAGCTCCTGCATATAGATCCGGTTCAAAGAGTCAAGTGCTCCGAACGGCTCATCCATCAGGAATACCTGAGAACTCATGGCAAACATCCGTGCTATAGCAAGCCGCTGGCGCATACCACCGGAGAGCATACCTGGGTATGTGTCCTGAAACGGGGTGAGACCAACTGCATCAAGATACCGGATAGCCTTCTCCCGTGCTGAAGAACCGTTCAACCCGTTTGTATGTTCGATAGCAAAGATGATGTTATTGAGAACACTCATCCAGGGAAAGAGAGAGTAGTCCTGAAAAACCACCCCTCTGTCAGGCCCAGGACCGGTGACCAGAGAATTATCTATTCTGACTTCTCCTTCTGACGGTGGGATGAGACCTGCAATAATATCAAGCAGGGTACTCTTCCCACAACCACTCGGGCCGATGAATGATACAAACTCGCCCTTGTTGATGGTAAGACTGATATCACTCAGTGCCCTGAATGATGCTCCATAGGCTGAATAATCCATGGAGAGATCACTAATTTCTATTTTTGCCATTATCTCTTCACACCGTAGAACGGATCAGACGTTCTGTGCCTGAAATTCCTCTTGCAGAACGAAGAATACCTTATCTCTCGTACTCTCTTTCACCAGCTGGTCAAACAGTACAATGAAATTAGTACGCTGACTCCATCTGTTCAAATTCATTCCCAATAATATTGATAAATAGGTAAATAGTCGGTGAGTTTCGGGCAACTATTACCCAGGTTCTCTGAAAATTGAGTTTTAGCGGCAACCATTGCCAGGAGAGACCCCAGGACTTGAACTATGCAAATAGGGGCAACAATTGCTCTCCAGGATGCGTATCACACACGGCTGTGAGGGGGGGTCAGTATGCTACAGATGAGGAGTGTCCGAAAAGAAGATATGGGGCATGGTGAGAGAAAAAAGCAAACCCTGGCACCTGAACCCATATGCAACCCGGTCGCCCAGACTACGATACTGAATGAGGAGCAGACTGACCTGAATATTCTTCTTGGTCTCTGCGTCGGGTAGTGATCCATGAACGTTGAAATCAGAGATCATGATCCGGGATCAGGTCACACCCGGTACACGGAAGACACATCGTCCGGGCATGCAACGGGGAGAGACCATTTTTCCCCAGAATCTCCTTGGTGGCTGCTGCAAGAGAAAAAATTCGTTCAGCTGATGGTCGGACTGCGCCGGGAAGGGGAAGGGACGGATGTATCGCAATTGCCCTGAGGACAGGAATAACACCTATTCCAGCCAGTTGAGTAACCCCTGCAAGAACGGTCTCATCAGTTTCACCAAGACCGATGATCATGTTTGAACTGACATGATCCTTTCCAAAGAGATCTCCTGCATACGTAAGTTCTCTGATGACCTGATCTAAGGAAAGATCAGGGCACACACGGGGGAAGATAGCAGGATCCATCGTCTCAACATTATATTTGACTTCATCAGCTCCGGCTGCATATAATTCATCTGAACTCTTATCAGTCGGATACACCGAGACACCGACAGGGACATCATACTCCCTGACAACCTCTTCAACAAGCCGGGTCATGCGATCCAGTTCAAGATCGGGAGATTTTTCCACTCCCCCAGTTAGCGATATCGCCCGAAGATCTCCTGTCAGATAGACCTGATCGATGATCGAAAGTACTCGTTCCCTGCTCTTCACCGGCCCCTTCAGGGTATGCACCGGGCAGAAGGCACAGTGGAAACAGCACTGCTCAGATACGGTAATATATGCCTGGTTAGGACAATGCGATCCGATTCGCTCTAGTTCCCCTTCGGCAATGATGACCCCATCCTTCTCGATGACGACTTCCTCATCTTGGGCAGATATATGCAGAGGGCTCTCGGGCCGTATCGAAAGCCTGACCCGCCTCCCCCCTGCAGAAAAGAAAACTGACCGCCCGCCAGCACCTGGCCCTGCCGTTGAACTTCCTACATACTCTGGTGTCTGGAGTGCAGGATCGACCTGTGCATGACCGATACTCAGCAACTCTGCTTTGGTACGTGCCGTCAATTCTCTAATGATACACCGCTCCTTGCAATAATCGGAATACATCTGATTTCTGCAGATACCTGCACCCCGATTCAGTATAGAGGATCAGCGCTGATATGAGATGAGCTGGACGGTAGAGGCAATCTCTGCCTGAATCCGCGGCCTTGGAGGAGTTATTTCTTTACTTTTACGCCAATAGTGGCAAGACGGGCAGCCTCAACGGGATCCTCAATCTTCAGGATAAAGGTACCATGGCATGGTTTAACATAGGGAAAGACCACTATGGTTCCATCAGTACCCACTGCAATCGGAGGATTTCCGATGATACCCTCACCAAAAAGTTTTGTCCCTGGCTGAATGTGATACACAGTCGGGCAGGTTTTTGCAATGAACTCACGACATTCCTTGAAAGTGAGTCCTTTTGCAAGGATTTCGTGCTTTAATTCTTCGATGCAGCCCATCCCAGCACCTCATTCATTCTCTTTTTTATCTGCATCGGATTGTGAACAGCAACTTCAATGATCTGTTCTCCATCGTACTCAATTAACTTGGCAATCTCTTCTGCCTCACGTCCAAAAACAATTGTAATAAAACGGGCAGAAGGGAGCAGATACCGCATGGTGGCCCCATAGGAGATTCCGGCGTCACTATGAGCAAATGCAATGCAGAGATCATAAGCCCCATCTCCCTCAGTTATCGCATCGACAGCCTTCTCTAGGGTAGTCATGGTGCTGACATAGTGCTTTTCAGGATCTGAAGTCATTAATAGTTTCATTACAGCCGGGTTTCCTGCGATAAGAACAGAGTATCCCTGCTTCTTCAGCTGGTATGAGGTATACACAGCTAGTGAGTTCTGCACCGGCACCTCTGGGCAACCGAGCACGATGAGAGCCTTCTTCTCTTCTTTGTCTGTCATGATACCTCTTATTACCGCATAGGAGGATGAGCATTTCCAAATTGTTCCCCTTCGACGGTTATCAGGTGGTACTATGTCTATCAGATTCGGCAAGCAAAGATAATAAGCATTCACATATGTGAAACTAGCGGACAGTCAGAGTAATACATCAGGTACGAATCAGGAATCAACACAAGAGAATCAAGATTATTAGGGCATTATATCATTAAAAATTAATCCCATAAGGGCATAACAGTTGCCGCTTTCTCACCAGATTTATACATCTCCCACCCATAATCAGGATACATACGGAGATTGTATGAACCAGAAAAAACAAGTAATCGTCCCTATCGTGCTGGTCATGAGCCTTGCACTGCTCTTCCTTGCTCTGCCAGCCATGGCAGCTGAGACCGAGACAAAAGATGTCATCAATATAGGATACCAGCCTAGTACCCATCAGATGGCATTCATGACCGCCTACCAGAAAGGATATTATAATGAGACCCTCGCTCCCCTTGGAGTGAAAGAAGTAAAAGCCTTCAGTTTCCCAACCGGAGCACCTGAAATCCAGGCATTACTCTCAGGAGACCTTGATTTTGCTTATGTAGGATCAGCTCCGTTTGTGACCGGTGTCGCAACAGGACTTGATGCAAAGATCATCGCAGCGGTCAATGTCCAGGGATCTGATCTTGTACTGAAGAAGGATCTCCCGTACTCCAGCCCTGCTGATCTGAAAGGTCTAAAAATAGCTACCTTCCCTGCCGGTACTATCCAGGATACCATTCTTCGTGACTGGCTGAAGAAAGGCGGCCTTGATACTGAGAAGGATGTAGAGATCGTAGCCATGGGCCCGGGTGATGCAACCACCGCAATGATCGCCGGAAAGGTTGATGCAGCGTTCCTACCGCACCCCGCACCCGTTAGTATCGAAGAAGCCGGTGCAGGAAGAATAATTGTGCATTCTGGTGAGATGGAAGCAGACCACTCCTGTTGTGTACTTGTAGCAACAGGGGAAGTCATCAAAAACCATCCGGATATCGTAGAACAGATTCTTAAAACTCATCTGAAGGCAACAGAATTTAATGCTGCAAACAAGGAAGAGGCAGCACAACATATGAACGAACTCACCGGCCTTGACGCAGCAGTCATCACCAAGTCTCTCGGAGAGTGGGATGGTCAGTTTGTATCAGACCCGACCAAGATCACCAGTTCAGTCACAAACTTTGCAACAATACAGAAAGATCTTGGGTACATCAAGAACCCTGTCACAGAGAAGGATCTCTTTGATACCAGTTTCTGGGACAAGGTCAAGGTCTGAACTGCCCAGAAATCTAACATTCGTCTTTTTTATCTTCTGATTGGTTTAGCCATCAAGCGAACCATACCCACTTGTGGCATATTGCTAAATGGATTAACCGAAGGATCCAAATGGTAGGGAGATTTATTCCTCTTTTAATTCAAGGATGAGAGCAACTCCACCAACTTTTGCACTGACCAGATTATAGATCCATGAAATCAGGAGAATGCCGACGAACATTATCAGAGCATAAAGGCCTACGAAAATAAGCCATGAAAGACAACGTGCCTCTAAACTTAGGTTTCTCGCAATCTCTGTAGGAAATACAAAAAATGTAAAAACGCCAATTACCATCCCAAGTATCACAAAAATAATTGGGAAATTCTTCACCATCGACATAAGGTTAATGTTCTTGATCTCGTAAACGGGCATAAACTCTCCTTTTACTAATTTTCAGCACGAGACAGATATAAATCTACGCAATGACGCACGAGCAGAGAGTATGGACAAAAAAAATTCATACAATCTGGTTTGTCAGAACCGGTGAGCGAGGGAAAGGTGTGAGAATAATCTACTAAATCGCCACAATAAACCACATAATGATATACATAAGAAAGGATCTCTGAACCATGATTACCACATTACCCAGACACGAAGATTAATGAGAACCGGGCTGAAACGATTAAGAAACCATGATTATTCAGTTTCCTGATAACCGGGAGGAAAATGTCGAGGCAGGAGGAAAAACGATAGAAACGATTCTTATTGATCTAGGAGTGAACCCGGTAGAAATGCTCATCTCCCGGGATGATGAGATAATACCTGAAGATACTATTCCTGCAGAGACTGACACCATCAGATTGATTCGTATAGCACATGGCGGCTGAAACTCCCCCAACCTGTTCTATCTGTGAAGGCAGAGCAGTCTTTCTCAACCGGGAGACCCGAACTCACCTGTGCAGTACTCACCTGCAGGAGTCAGTTGAGACCCGGGTACTCAACAGAATCAGGACATCAAGCGATCTTCCAGGTACCATCGGTATCGCATTCAGCGGAGGAAAAGACAGTACAGCACTGCTGGCAGCAGTTGTTGCACTCAAAGATAAAATTCCAGCCCGGCTGATCGCCCTGACCGTGGATGAAGGGATCAGAGGATACCGGGAAGAGACGATCTCGCATGCAAAAGAAGTCTGCAGAAGGCTCGGAGTAGAGCATCGCATAATCTCATTTACAGAATTATATGGCAGCAGCCTTGACGATCTCATGGCAGAACCTTCCCGCAAGGCCTGCACCATATGTGGCATCCTGAGGCGGAGGGCGCTGGAAGTGCTTGCAGAACGGTTGAGTGTGAACCTGATCGCAACAGGACACAATCAGGATGATCATGCCCAGACAACGTTGATGAATGCCTTCTCTGCAGATATCAAAAAGGTATTTGCCGGAACAGGGAGGAGAGAGCGTTTTGCCAGGAGAATAAAACCATTCGCAGCCGTGAGTGAACGGGAAGCCTCCCTCTACGCCATCCTTGCCGGTCTTTTCAGAGATCTTCCTGAATGCCCGTACGCCGGGGATTCACTCAGGGGTGAAGTAAGACGGCTGTTAACCGGTTTTGAACAGGACTATCCAGGTACAATGAGAAATACCGCGAAGATAGAAGAGAACCTGCGCAAGGATCTGAAGCCGAACATATCTCTTATCCCGATGATTACCTGCCGGGAATGCGGTTGGCCAGGATCCGGAGATATCTGTCAGGTATGTTCTCTCCTCGGTCCTGACTGGATCAGGAAAGGGGATAACAGCGGTACCCCCGTTTCCTGAAATATTTAGACACCTTCAACAATCTCCTGAACACCGGAGATGAGAGCCCGGATCTCGTCGTGTGTATTATATAGGTACAGGCTGGCACGAATAGTTCCATCTGGAAGACCGAGGTGTTGCATCAGGGGCATGCAACAGTGATGACCAGACCGGGCGATTATCGTATACTGATCATCAAGCAGATGGGCAACATCATGAGGGTGCAGACCCTCAACCATGAATGAAACAACCCCGATTCTCTGCTCATGATAAGAAGGTCCAATCACCCGTACCCCGTCAATCTTTGAGAGGCCGGTGATCAACTCACGGGTAAGGGATGCCTCATGAACCTCAACTTCATCCATCCCAATATGGTCCAAGTATTTTACTGCTGCGCGAAGACCAAGAGCACCGGCGATGTTTGGCGTCCCTGCTTCATATTTTTGGTACCCTGATGTAATGCAGTATCCGTTATCAGTCACCTCCTCAATCATCCCCCCACCAAGGAGAAGTGGTTCAATAGTCTCCTCACGCATCCATAGCACCCCGGTTCCGGTGGGCCCGAGCATCTTATGCCCCGAAAAGCAGAGAAAATCGCACCCGATATCCCTGACATCAGTCTTCATATGAGGCACTGACTGGGCCCCATCTACAAGACAAAGAGCACCGGCATCATGGGCAACTGATGCGATATCTTTTACTGGTTGTCGAGTGCCCAGAACATTTGAAGCATGACTAACCGCAATAAGCCGTGTTTTTCCAGACACAGCCACAGATACATCATCTTCAGTTATCCCGGTGAGCATTCCATCACCTGACGGAGCAATGACCTTCACCCTGACTCCCTGAGTCCTGAGAGCATACCAGGGAAGCAGATTAGAATGATGATCAGAGACAGTAGTGATGATCTCGTCCCCTTCTTCAAACCTGAGACCCCGGGAAACCATATTGATCGCTTCGGTGCAATTTCTGACAAAGACCGGGGTGCCCCCCTTCCCCCCGATGAATGTGTTCACCGTTTCATGCGCATCCCAGTAGAGTTGCCCTGCTATCTGTGAGAGACGATGAACGCCCCGCCCAACATTAGCACGATAGTGAGTCTCGTACTCAATCATTGCATCAATGACCGGTCTGGGTGAGAGACTGGTCGAAGCATTATCCAGATAGATGACCTCACTGGTGAGGGGAATGTCCTGACGTATTTTTTTAATATCCATGCTTGCAGACAACCTCCCAAATCTTCTTTTACATATGTGCACACCATCGGAAAAACCCTGTAGAGAGGGAAAAGTCTGTTAGAATGCATCCACAGAGATTATCCCAAAAGAGGATCCAAATAAATGTCACAATCGTGAATCGCCGACTAAGAAGATATGACTACTGAAGGGGAAAAGACGAAAGATCTTATCAAGAAGATCAGAACCATTGCTGACAAGCAGAGCACCCTAATCCTCGCCCATAACTATCAACCGCCAGAGATCTATGAGATAGCCGATCAGATCGGTGACTCCCTCGAACTTGCACGATCAGCACAGCAGAGTAATGCTGATACCATACTTTTCTGCGGGGTTGACTTTATGGCTGACACGGCAAAGATTCTGAACCCTGATGCCAGGGTTTTGATACCAGATCCAGGTGCACGATGTACCATGGCTCAAATGGCCGGAACAGAAGAGGTTAAACAACTAAAGCGCCAATATCCGGATGCTTCAGTAGTAAGCTATGTTAACACGACTACTGCCACTAAAGCAGTGACTGACATCTGCTGCACCTCAGCAAATGCCATAGAGATAGTTGAATCCTGTGACGATGACAGGATTATTTTTGCCCCTGACCGGAACCTGGCATCATATGTTAGTAGATTTACCGACAAACAAATCATCGCGACAGAAGGATACTGCTATGTCCATGATGCCATAACAGAGGCAAGCGTAACCGCGATGCAACGCCTGCATCCTGATGCAGCCTTCATCGCTCACCCAGAGTGCCGTCCACTCATCATTGACAAGGCAGAAGTTGTCTGCTCAACGAGTGGCATGATCAACTTCTGCCAGAATTCCAAGATTGCTTCGTTCATCATCGGAACAGAGTCAGGTATGCTTCACCGGCTCAGAAAGGAAATGCCGGAAAAGAAGTTCTTCTCTGTTGCGGGTGTCTGCGCCCCAATGAAGCGGGTGACTCTTGAAAAAGTCAAAGACTGTCTTCTGACCGGATCAGGAGAGATCATCCTTGAAAAAGAACTGATGGACAGGGCCCGCAGGCCCCTTGAACGGATGATTGATATATCCAACAGAACGAAAAGCAGATCCTGTAGAACCCGTGAGGAGATCCACAAAGTGCTATAGGGCATGGACTCCTTGTATTGATAGTCTGATTGCATCATTTCATACAGCAGGCTTAATCTATGACTGCAGAACGAATCGTCTATATGGATCATTCAGCAACGACTGCAACCAACCCGGAAGTAGTTGATGCGATGATCCCCTGGTTTTCCAGGGGTTACGGAAACCCGTCATCCCTCTACAAGATCGCACGTGAATCAAAAGCAGCAGTTGATGAGGCGCGAATTAAAGTCGCGGCAGCACTCGGTGCCCATCCAGATGAGATATATTTCACATCTGGAGGAACAGAGTCTGACAACTGGGCGATAAAAGGGATTGCCTCTGCAAACATAAAGAAAGGTAACCACATTATTACCAGTGCTATCGAGCACCATGCTGTCATACATCCCTGTCAGTTCCTGGAGAAGCAGGGATTTGTAGTCACCTATCTCCCGGTTGATGAGGCAGGCAGAGTGCGGATAGCAGATCTCAGGGAAGCGATCACCGATCAGACCATTCTGGTCACGATTATGTTCGCGAATAACGAGATCGGAACAATCGAACCGATTGAAGAGATCGGGCAGATCTGCAGGGAGAAGGGAGTATACTTCCACACAGATGCAGTTCAGGCCGTTGGCAACATTCCGATTGATGTTAAAGCGATGCAGATCGATCTCCTCTCACTCTCTGCACACAAGTTTTATGGTCCAAAAGGGACTGGTGCTCTGTATATCAGAAAAGGAGTACGGATTGACAATCTACTCCACGGTGGCGGACAGGAGAAGCGAAAACGGTCAGGAACAGAGAACGTCGCCAGTATTGTGGGTCTTGGACATGCAATAGAAAAGGTTGTGCAAGAGATGCCTGAGCGAAACCTGAGGGTATCAGCACTCCGTGACCGACTGCTCCATGAAATTCTGACCACAATCCCAAATACGCGGCTAAACGGTCATCAAACAGAACGGCTTCCCGGAAATCTGAATGTGAGTTTTGATTTTATCGAGGGGGAATCCCTGTTACTCCTGCTAGATTATGTTGGGATCTGTGGATCAACCGGAAGTGCCTGTACCTCAGGCTCGCTTGAACCATCCCACGTTCTCCTTGCAATCGGGTTGCCGGCTGAGACTGCCCATGGATCACTTCGTCTCACACTCGGTGCAGAAAACACTGAAGAAGAAGTCAGGTATGTGCTCCAGGAACTTACAAAAGCGGTTGACAGATTGCGAAAGATGTCACCGCTGTACGCAGATTATCTAAAAAAGAGGTCTTGTAATGTATAGTGAAAAAGTAATGGATCACTTTATGAACCCCCGCAACCAGGGGGAAATTTCAGAGGCGGACGGGGTTGGAGAGGTCGGAAATCCAACCTGCGGGGATATCATGCGAATCTTTCTCACAGTGAAGGATAATATCATCACAGAAGTGAAGTTTCAAACCTTCGGGTGTGGTGCTGCAGTTGCATCAAGCAGTATGGCAACCGAGATGATAAAAGGGAAAACACTTGAAGAGGCATGGGAGGTCTCCAACAAGGCGGTTGCTGAAGCCCTTGAAGGGCTCCCCGCGATAAAGATGCATTGTTCGGTTCTTGCCGAAGAAGGGATTCATCAGGCGATTAATGATTACCGGGTAAAACACGGTCTTGAGCCCTGGGAAGAGAAGAATCCAAGATCCCATGATCATCATGGTGAAGAAGAGAACTGTGAGTCATAGAGCCTGATAAAAAAAGGCATTGGCTTAAAAACTATTTTAGGAATTCTTTCACAACCTCTGATCTAACCAGGGTCAGGAATTATTATTGTAGGAGATTCATTTAGAATTTTTTATATTTCATAAATGCCTACGTTTTGAGAGATGATGCGATTTCCAATGAACCTCTGCATCATGTTGCTCATAAGTTTACTGCATATTCCAATAATTTCCGGTGCAGATGAACCTGATGTTAGTGTAGATTCCTCAAACCTGGATCATGAGACAGAGAGAGATGATAACCCTGTTTCACCATCAAATCCACCAGTTCAGGAGGAAATTGAGCAGGACGATGTGAAAAATGTAGAATCTGGAGGAGAGAATTCATCAGATCCCCCAGAAAATGCAGATAATGCACTAATTATTCAAAAAAATATAGATGATAGCGATGCGACACCGATTGTTCAGAACCAGAATCACCCCGTCTCCTGGTCAGAGCGAAGTGATCCGGAGAGAGCATACCGATCTGATCTATCCGGAAGCAGTCCAGGATGGGGATGGGTATATGGCGGGGATACCAATGAGGCATCAGAAGAAATACGAGCTGCAAGTGATAACTGGTTTTTCCAGATTGGCGAAAAAAAGGATGAAGAATCATCCATCAATCATGAATCACGTGTGCTTACAAATTATTTCTTCTACCTTACAGAAGATATCAGTTCTTCAGCAGAACAGGTAATTCTCATCTATGCGAGCGGTGCATCCCTGAGAGGAAACAACCACCAGATTACTGCCTCACAGGGGGATGGCGTAGTGTTTCGTGACGGGGCAGGAGGTACACTTTCAGATATATCCATATCAGCCCAGCAAGGAGATGCTATCCAGATAGAAGGCGATGCCCAGGAAGGGATCACCATCGGCTCAGATGTAACCCTCAATGCCCCAGGTAATGGATACCAGGTGAACCTGCAGAACGCAGATAATTATCAGAACGATGACAGAATTTCTCTCGAAGAATACGTTCCCCTTGACGAGATATCTATTAGTGAAGATTCGGAGAACAACTACATACAGCGATCAGGAAAACCATCAGATCCTGTTTCAGATACCTTTTCCACCTCAGCTGAAACAGTGACGGTGAAACTCAGCTCCCAATCAGCATTTGAATCCACTTCATCAGATAACGCATGGTGGTTCTTCTTTGACGGAACAGGAGGATATGATGGACCAAACCGGCGGGTGCAACTCAGAGCATCCAGCGTACCGGCATTATACAACTCCTATTCCCTCAGGTTTCCCGGGGAGTACGCATCAGAGATCTTCAAAACAGATAATGCACCAATTTCAGGCGAGAGACCAGTGTACGGAGCCGTCAGTCCCTTCTTCCACTATGCCAATTCCCGGTACATGACCAGGGATGCATGGAGCCGCGATGAATGGAATGTTCCCTCAACATCTCCCCTGACACTTGATGCAGGGAGATCTGAGATCTTCAGAGTAGAGGGCACCGCCGATAACTACATTGGCGTCACAAGACCGATTCTAACCCAGAATACCGATGGAACTGGAAACACAGTTGAACTCGACGCAGTTGCAATGGGGCTTAACTTCAGACCAGGGAACCAGTTACCAGAGGATCCTCACGGAGACACCTCGGTGAGGTATGGAAGTGCCGGAATAAATTTTGCTAATATTGCCAATTACGAGAGAGGGGAACTCCAATACTCTGTGACTGATCCAGGAACAGGGAATACCCTCTACCGACTTGAAACCAGCGCAGGGGCCACGGTGGATTATACCGGTCCAGGAGACCAGATGGTTGACCAGATTCGTCGTGGTGAGCCCTCATCCCCGTATAATAATCGTCAAATGATGTATCTTCCTGATGAATCCGAAGAAGAGATCCGTGGAGGGTTTCATGAAACCCCGCTTTCTGATGGGGGCACCGGAACGGTCATGATCCGCCTCCCAACGTACCTTGGTACCGGGAGGGCGCCACCTCTGAGTAGCCTTGAAATATACCATGTCACTGGGGAAGGGGTCAGAACACTGATCTTTGACGGAACCACCGGAAATACCATTCCTGGTTTTTTTATCGGCGATGTCACCTATGACGAGCAGAACGGGGACCTTACGTTCAGCGCTGCAGAATGGAGTTACTATGTTGTCAGACTGAAACCCGACGATGATGAAGGTCTCCCGGATTCAGGAGGAGAAACAGGCACACAATCACAGATTGTTACTTCACAGAAAGAAGAATATACTGATGAAATCGATGCTACTCTGGATGGAGTCATATTAGGCCTCCATCCTGGGGAAACCAGGACAATCTGGATCAGGTACCTGAATGACATGACAACACCCATGTTACCTACCAGAGCCACCCTACAGGCTGACAATTTAGATAACCTCTATTTCAGAGTACAATGTATTGCTCCAACATTAGAGATCCTGCCAGGTACGCAGAGTGAAATAGCCATTCAGGTCACTGCTCTGCCACAGACCCCACCAGGATCTTATGGTCTCAAGTTCAGACTGGAGCAGGCTGGAGAAAATTCAGTTAGCAGAATTATTCAGGTACAGATCCAGGTTATCTAGAAGATTTATTGCCCGGGGATCACCCAGAAATCCATCCATCCCCCGGTAGCACCGGTATTTTTGGCCTTATTCCCACCTCTTTTATACTTTCGTGCCGACATATATCATACATCACGATTGTGAATAACCCCAATTTATCGTATCATGAGAGAAAGGAGAAAAATATGGAGAAGAAAACCGATCTAATCTTTGCAGCCCTCTTCAAACTGGAGGAGGCACGACAGGTGATCCGGGATGGATTACCTACAGGCCTGAACCAGAGTGAAGAATCTCATTTGCAAGAGAGGATCACTGAACTGAAAGGGATCATCCAGGCGATAGAATCAGGAACAGGTGGGCAGCGTCCGGGAAAGATCGCCGGGACCATTGAGGTCAGGACGCGGGAAGAAGAGAACATAAACATCCAGCCGATACAGGCTGCAGGGAGACTCACCCTCGCAGCACGGCAGGCATTGATTGCATATGGCGACGGGTACTCTACCTGTGACGCCTGCCGCAAGCCATTCAGATTGGATAAGATATCAAAGCCACCAATCGCAGATTTTCATACCCAGCTCGCTCAGTTCGTGCACATGGACCAGGCACGGGTTGTTCCAGGAGCACGCAGGGGATTTCAGGCAGTGGCCCAGACCGTTGTCTCAAAAGGTGACTCAGTTATCGTATCAGGATTTGCCCATTATACCGAATTCCTGGCAGTTGAGGGAGCAGGCGGGGTTGTAAAGGAAGTACCGGTTGACAAGAACAATATCGTCACTGCTGACGCAACCGCTGAGAAGATAGAGCAGGTGAAGCAGGAGACCGGAGCACTGCCTACCCTCGTTATGATAGATCATTACGACTACCAGCTCGCCAATGAGCATGACGTCAAAGGGATTGCTAAGGTATCCCATAGTTACGACATCCCCTTCCTGTATAACGGGGCATATACCGTGGGGGTCATGCCGGTTGATGGGAAAGAAATCGGAGCCGACTTTGTTGTTGGATCCGGCCATAAGAGTATGGCTTCGCCAGCTCCTTCAGGGGTGCTGGCGGCGACGAGCGAATGGGCAGATAAGGTCTTCCGCACCACCCAGATGGTCGGAGATGTTACCAAACGCAAGTTCGGGATTAAAGAAGTAGAGATGGTCGGATGTACGCTGATGGGATCTAATCTTATCGCGATGATGGCATCCTTCCCTAAAGTCAAAGAACGAACACTCCACTGGGATGAGGAACTGAAGAAGATCAACTTCTTCACCGACCGGCTGCTGGCCATCGAAGGAAGTCAGATCGTATCAGAATATCCCCGCAAACACGCCCTGACCAAGGTTGATACGACCGGCAGTTTCGACACCATCGCAGCAACTCACAAGCGTCGCGGGTACTTCCTCTCTGATGAACTCTCTGCAAGAGGGATCGTGGGAGAGTTCGCGGGAGCGACCCGATCCTGGAAACTCTCAACTTATGGGCTCTCCTGGGAGAAGGTCCGATATCTCGCAGATGCATTCACTGAAATCGCTGAAAAATACGAGTTACCAGTTAAAAAAGAATAAACGTTGATCACCATGACAGAAAAAAAAGACAGAAACGAAACAATCTCACTGCATGCAGGACAGGTACCAGACCCAACCACCGGAGCACTTGCAGTGCCTATCTACCAGACGACGAGTTATCAGTTCCGTGATACAGATCACGCTGCAGCCCTCTTCGGGCTCTCAGAACTTGGAAACATCTATACCCGTCTGATGAATCCAACCACCGACGTTCTGGAGAAGCGGATTGCAACCCTTGAGGGGGGGTCAGGGGCACTTGCCGTGGCATCAGGGCAGGCTGCTATCAGTTATGCCCTCCTCAACATTACCCGGCTCGGAGACGAGATAGTTGCAGCAAATAACCTGTATGGAGGGACATACACTCTGCTTCACTACACCTTTGCCAAACTTGGACGCAAAGTAATCTTCGTCGATTCACAGGATCCCGAGGCTTTCAAAAAGGCAATCACCCCAAAGACCCGGGCCATCTATGCTGAGACGCTGGGGAATCCAAAACTTGATGTCCCGAACTTCCGCAGGATCGCCGATATCGCTCATGAGGCAGGAATTGCCTTTGTTGTTGACAACACATCCGCTGTCGGACTAGTCAAGCCAATCGAACATGGAGTTGACATTGTTGTTCATTCAGCAACAAAATTTGTAGGAGGGCATGGAAATTCAATCGGGGGTCTTATCGTCGACTCAGGAAAGTTCAACTGGGGAAATGGAATTTATCCTGATTTCTCTGAACCTGATCCAAGTTATCATGGACTGGTTTACTGGGATGTATTCAAGGACTTTGCTGGACTTGGAAACGTAGCATTCATCTTTAAGATCCGGTTATCACTCCTTCGTGACCTTGGAGCAGCTCTCTCACCGTTTAATGCATTCCTGCTCCTCCAGGGTTTTGAGACACTTCCACTCCGAGTCAGGCAGCACTCAGAGAATGCCCTTGCCGTTGCACATCATCTCAAATCGCATCCAAAAGTTGCCTGGGTGAACTATCCAGGTCTGCCAGACCACCCAAGCCACCAACTCGCATCCCAGTATCTCAAGGGTGGATATGGAGCTCTCCTCGGAGTCGGAGTAAAGGGAGGAGTAGAAGAGGGCAAGAAGGTTATCAATTCATTGAAACTCTTCTCTCATGTTGCAAACATAGGTGATTCAAAGAGCCTCGTCATCCATCCGGCATCAACTACCCATCAGCAGCTGACTCCTGAAGATCAGATAGCAACCGGGGTAACCCCTGATTATATCAGACTCTCGATAGGAATTGAAAATATCGAAGACATTATAGAGGATCTGGATCAAGCACTTGCTCAGATATGACAACTATGATACGGGGATCTATAGGAACAGTAAAAACTGAGTACATCACCTTCGAAGAGACCTTCTCTCTTGAGAGTGGGGAAACTCTCCCCCAACTTTCTATAGCATATGAAACATATGGAACCCTGGATCGTGACCGAACGAATGCTATTCTGATATGTCATGCATTATCCGGAGATGCCCATGCAGCCGGGTATCATGAAGGAAACGACAAACCAGGCTGGTGGGACACAGTTATCGGCCCGGGAAAAGCATTTGACACTGATCAATACTTCATCATCTGTTCCAATGTTCTGGGAGGATGTAAAGGGACAACCGGACCTTCATCCATAAACCCTACAACTAATGCTCCATATGGCCTCTCTTTTCCCGTAATTACCATAGCAGATATGGTCAAGGTACAGCACCGTCTGGTAAGACATCTGGGAATCTCTCGCCTTTTTGCGGTTGTCGGCGGATCCATGGGAGGTATGCAGGCACTCCAGTGGTCAGTATCGTATCCCCAATGTGCAGGCAGGGTAATCGTTATTGCGAGCACAGCCTATTCCACCCCGCAACAGATTGCATTTAATGAAGTGGCCAGAAGTGCGATACGATCTGATCCTGACTGGAACCATGGCCAATACTATGAGGGATTTCCTCCGGTCCGAGGCTTGTCACTTGCCAGGATGATCGGACATATCACCTATCTTTCTGATGAATCTATGCACCAGAAGTTCGGACGTGGTCTTCAGGAGCGGAGCGAATACAGCTTTGATCTGACCACAGACTTCCAGGTTGAGAGTTACCTGCATTACCAGGGTGATAGGTTCACCAAACGATTTGATGCAAACTCTTATCTGTACATCTCAAAAGCGATAGATTATTTTGATCTTGCAATTAAGGGTTCGCTTGCTGACGCATTCAGGGATGTGAAAGCGAAATTCCTCATCGTATCGATCTCATCAGACTGGTTATACCCCCCCTATCTCTCCCAGGAGATCGTCTCAGCCCTGACCTCATTAAACTGTGATGTTGATTACTGTGAGATTCGATCGAACTATGGGCATGACGCCTTCCTCCTCGAAGAAGGACAGATGAACTATCTGCTTGGCCGATTCATCTCAACGCTTACGATTGGCGATCTGATGAAACAGAATGCGCCAACTCTTAACGAGCATGAAACAATCAAAGCAGCGGCAGATCTGATGTTCACCAGATCAGTCAACCATCTTCCGGTTATTGATGCCAATGGATCTCTGATCGGAATTGTAACATCATGGGATATCTCCCGATCTGTCGCCCAGGGTTTCTCATTATTGGATGAGATCATGACAAGGAATGTGATATTTGCATCTCCTGATGAACCGATAGCTGATGCGGTAAAAAGGCTTGAAAAGAACCACATCTCAGCTCTGCCTGTTGTCGATGATAAACGACGGGTCATTGGACTAATCACTGCAGAGAGGCTCTCGCGGCTTGTCGGCAGATGTAGGTGAGAGGTCTCAAAAAACCATTTCTCATTCGTGCACAATCACCATATCGATCCAGAGATAACATATAGTATCGTGAAATGGTCATCTGGAACTCTTTTTATTTCTCTCTGTACACTTCTGGTTGTTATCAGTTTTACTGCCGGTTGCGCTGACTCGCGTGAGCAAAAGCCGCTCACCATCTCATTCATCGATGTTGGACAGGGTGACTCATGCCTGCTCCAGTTCAACGGAAAGACAATGCTGGTCGACGCAGGTCCGTATGAAGCAGGGCCAGTGATTACAGACTGGCTTGAGAGTCAGAATATCTCATCACTGGATATCGTTGTTTCAACTCATCCCCATAGTGACCATATCGGGGGGATGCCATATCTCCTTAGGAAACTGAACGTCAGAACCTTTATCGACACCGGAGATACCCATACCACACCGACCTATGAGAAACTTTTACGGACGATTGAGTCGCGAGATATCGCCTATAAGACAGTAAAATCGGGTGACACCATCAGTCTCGATCCAGATCTGAAGATAGAAGTACTCAGCCCCAAAGAACCACTTGGAGAGGATCTGAATGATAACTCAATGGTCCTGAAAGTGAGTACTACAACAAACTCGATCCTCCTGATGGGTGATGCAGGAATAACCATTGAAGAGAGGCTCTTGTCAGAAGGGCGGAATCTGAAGGCTGATCTCCTTAAGGTCGGCCACCATGGGAGCAGGCATTCATCAGGTAAAAAATTTATTCAGGCCGTTTCACCAGAGATTGCCATAATCTCTATGGCTGCTGATAATGAATATGGGTACCCTCAGAAGGACCCAATCAGGTACCTGACTGATAGGGGAACAAAGATCTACCGGACTGATCAGGAAGGCACTATCACGGTGAACTCAGGAGAAGGACCGCTGAAGGTGATCACGAATGATGGAGTCAGAGATCAGTCTTACTGTTCCTGTTCAGCAATACAGGAATTCTGCAGAGGATCCGCAGGAGTAAATAATATCTGCTGTAGTGTCTGTGAGGGGTAATATGACAGAGAGTGAGATCATCATCGGACGAATGGTTGTTGACCGGATTGAAGAGAGATATGTGATCCTGGTGCCAGAGGATAACCCAGATGAGATGATCCAGTTTCCTACCCGATATCTGTGTGGAGTTGAGGAAGGGGACACCCTTGAGATGCTATTCAGAAAAGACGAGACTGCATCTCGTGAGGCACGAGAACGGGTGTTCAGAATTGTTGAGCGACTCAAAAATCAGTGAACGGGAACTGCCTGAAGTAATGGATCTATTCTGAATCTTACATTTATATTTTCTTAACTCTGATGTATAGTCTGATAAAAATGCCAGAACCAACACCCACGTGTCAGAGCTGCGGTATGCCGATCGGGAGACCCGAGGATCTCGGGACTGAAGCAGACGGGGGGCAAAGTATGATATACTGTGCCCATTGCTACCAGAACGGACAGTTTACGGCCCCAGACGCCTCTATCGATGAGATGGCCACCATGTGTGCCCCAATCATGACCGAGATGTTTGGGATGCCGGAGGAGAAAGCAAAAAATTTCGTTCTATCTCAGCTTCACCATTTGTATCGATGGAGCGGCAAAATTATCCAGATCTGTGAAAGCTGTGGTATGCCTCTTGGTACACCGGAAGACTGTGGAACTGAAGCAGACGGATCGAAGAGCAGTAAGTACTGTGTCCATTGCTTCCAGAATGGATCTTTCACAAAACCGGATTTGACCAGAGAAGAGATGATAACCAGTTATGCTCCAATGTTTGCCGGAGAGTGTGGAGTCACTGTTGAAAAAGCAGAGGATATGATCCGGAGATTTACCGCAGCCCTTCCGAGATGGAAATAGAATCTCTGGAAAACACCTTTTCTCATCCCAGAAACTTTCTGATAGTGCCTGCCCTGATGATCATATCCTGAACTGAATCAAGCTGACAGGCATGAACCGCCTCTTCTATCCGGGTTGTTAACAGGGCGTGTTCCGGGTGGGGATCAGGATCTATCCAGTCGTACACTGCCTTTTTTACCTCAGGGGGGAGATAGGAGGATTCGGGGTTCAGATACCGTGTTGCATCAGTCAGATCCTCTTCTACATACAAGTAATGCTCCAGAATAAACTCCCGGTCTTTTTCAGTCAGAGCATTAAGACCCAGAATCTCAGGAGGAATTCCTATAGAGTAGAGTGCTGCAGTCACTGTTATCGCACGAGGAAGTGATACCCCCCCCATATTCCGTGAATATCCAAACAATCCGACATGCAGTTTTCTCTTCCTCCGACTCGGAATATAGGTTGCAACTCGGTTAATCAGAGGTGCCAGGGTCTGGATCTGTTTCTGATATTCTACAGCATATCGATCTATCAATTCACAGACATCAGCTTCATCAACCGGTCGTGCTCTGGTGATATCCCTCTCCTCTAGATAGCGGATCGCTTCTGCAGCATCATGAAGATCATGATCATACTTAAACGCAGACTGAATTGTAAACGTATATGCACCGGCATACTCCTCAGCCACTCTGACTGCGGTGTCAGGACGAAGGTTTCCACGGAACGGAGCAGAACCAGCCCCGATGATTGGATATATCGGAATCCCCGTATCATCAGAGAGACACGCAAGACGCCAGAGAGCAACCTTATTCAGGAGTACAGCTCCAATTTGCCCATAATTTACCGCAGGATCTGACCTGGCCAGAAAAACACGTTGATAGTCTATCTTCTTATCATGAAAAAATCGTTTAACGATTGTATCAGCATTAAGCATCCCCTCCCGATCCTCAAAGAGTGGAATAACTCTGATCTTATCAGGATGAAACGGCCCGATCCATTCTGCAATCGTTAAATCCCTTCCTCCAAGTCGTTTATGCTGCTGACCTATCACAAAATCACAATAATACTGATAGATGTTATCAATTGAGACATGAGATGTCGTCATCGGGAGGATCACTTCAAATATCGGGGGCGTTTCATCACCGTAAAAGAGGTTTGCCACATCATAGGAGCGGGGAATTGACCCGAGGGTTTCGAGTAGTATTTTAGCCTCTGCCTTCTCGATATCAGGATTTGGAACTCGGAGTGTCAGATACAGATCTCTGCCCAGATGATGCTCATGGAAGAACTCCCCATACCGTGAAAGGAGCTTCTTGACAACATAGTTATCAACCTCTTTTCCTTCACAGTCCCACATCTGTTCAGTACACCCCAGATGCGAATACACATAATACGCCTCTTTTACCTCATCCTCCCCGATGAGCTCTGTGTTTTCAGTAAAAAAAGGTGTTTTTACATTGTCCGGGTGCTGTGTACTCATTGTTTTTGGGATACGATTAGTATGTGCCATAAAACCTCCCTGTAATAGGACACCTTCCGTATATTGACTTTCTGATATGGATCTAGGTCCATATGAGCATGCAATAAGAGAAAGCCTGAAAAAAAGGTGGAACCTTACTTAAGACAGGATACCAGCCCGTCGTGAATCATCCCGTCGCGGATGGTGATAATTCGCTGTGACCGTCGGGCCAGTTCTGCATTATGAGTGACCACTATGAATGTAAGACCCTGACGACTGAGCTCATGAAATACTGTATAGATCTGATTCGCAGTCTCCGAATCAAGGTTACCGGTCGGTTCATCAGCAAGGATTATCCGTGGGTGATTTACCAGGGCTCTTCCAATAGCAACACGCTGCATCTCTCCTCCTGAGAGTTCATGAGGTTTATGACAACCTCTGTGAGAAAGGCCCACCATATGAAGGATCTGATCAATCCAGGTCTCATCCACCTTCTGCCTGCTGAATGTCAGAGGGAGCATAATGTTCTCCCGTGCGGTCATAGTAGGAATCAAAAAGAATTGTTGAAAGATAAATCCGATCATGTGCCTGCGTATAGCTACCCGGTCCTTCTCAGAGAGGGTAGAGACCTCTGTTCCATCAATAAGAATCTGACCTGCCGAAGGCGTATCCAGGCAGCCGATAAGATTCATCAGGGCCGTCTTTCCTGAACCAGAGGGCCCTACGATCGAGATAAAATCCCCGGATTCAGCGGTAATATCTACCCCCCTGAGTGCATGTATCTCTTCAGAACCCCTCGTGTACACCTTGGTCAAACCACGGACCTCGAGAAGACTCATGATACCTCACTCCTGATTGCTTCCATAGGGCTGAGCCATGAGGACTTGATAGCAGGATAGAGGCCGCATATGAATCCGAGGAGAACAGAGAAGAACAGACAGTACCCAGCCATTACTGGATCAAAGGAGATGATACTGCCAGATGGGGCATACGGAATACTGGATCTGACAAATGACTCTATAAGGCCGGATCCAATCATCGCACCTCCTACTCCTGCACATCCTCCCAGAGTGGTTATCACTACAGTTTCGGTAAGGATCATGATCGCGATATCAGAGGATGAGGCACCAATCGCCTTGAGCATCCCTATTTCACGGGTTCGCTCGTGAACAGACATCAGAAGTGTATTTGTGATCCCGAATGCACTGATCACTACCGCTACTGCAATCAGCGAGAAGAGCAGGGTCCGTGCAGAACCAACCAGGTTCATGATAGTTCCGGTCACCTGGGTCATCGTTACAACCTGGACTTCAGGAATCTTCTCGATATCATCAGCAATACTTCCGATTTTTGTTACATCATTAACCAGTACAGCTATCGCATTGACCTTATTCTCCTTCCCGAAGACACGCTGTGTCTCTGCAAGGGGTACAAAGTGGAACTCATCTTCCTGACTGCCGGTCCGATCCAGGATTCCAATGATCTCGAAGGATTCTTTCTTCGGCCCAAATAATAATTTTTGACCAACGTACAGATGCTCTTTCTCAGCAAGACCTTTTCCGACTACCATCACCTGTTTCTCTTCATTCGAAAAGAACCGCCCCTCAACCTTCCAGTAGGATCTGAGTTTGAGCATATCTGAACTCTCAATGCCATACACGATATGAGGGGTTCCGTTCAGAGTAAACTGGTGGAGCAGGATCGGAGTAGCTATGGCTACGCCAGGGACCTCACGAACCGCGTTCAGATCTGTCGTATTGAGGTATTTTGGTATGACCCCGCCATGGATGATCATACTTGCTGCCTCGTAGGGACATCCTTTCGGAACAGCCAGTAGGTGGATACCGAGATTGTCAACCTCTTTGGTGAGTTCCTTCTCATACCCGGCATTGAATGCAAGCAGGGAAAAGAGTACCGCAACCGCTATCGCAACCCCGATGATCGTAAGGATCGTTCTGATCCGGCGTCTGCGTAGATTTCGAAGGGCAAGAGTAAAAAGGTTCATGGATAGGTTTTTCCATCGAGGAGAACGCTGCTGCCAATCAGGGCGACATCATTATCCTTGACGGTGATATTGCCCTGAGTAGTGACCTCTTTTCCCGTTGCAGGGGGAATCACAAAGTTATTTGGTCTGATATTGACGTACAGGTCACCGGTATCATCTGACATAATAAACCAGCATCCTGACCCGCATTGAGAGGTTATCTTACCGGTTAGTTCTACGGGTACATTCTCAAATGCCAAAGGATCTTCAAGGATCTGAGCAACGGTAACCTTCTGGATTTGAACCGGAATCAGGGGGGAAGAGGTAGTCTCTTGAGCGATACAGGCGGTCACCATGGTGAATACAATCACCAGACCGATGAGCAGAGCATAATTTGTCTTCATAATACACCGAGTAAGGGAGAGAACCACAAGGAGGAAGCAGATCGATTCATCTCTGTGAAAGAGGAATAATACCGTTATGCGGCACAAATCTCATTGCATGGAAATCCTCTACGATATCGTGAATAATGATTTGAGTCAGGGTATTAAGTGAATTCTCATATACCCAGCTACATATCCCATATCAATCGCATAATCAGAGTCATTGAATTGTTCCCTTTTTCACAATCGTGAAACGTGATATACTATACCACTCAATATTACTCTATGAAACTGCTAGCTCTGGCTATAATTATCGGCCTCTGTCTCCTGGCAGGAGCTCCGCTTGCAGTACTTCCAACAATAAGTGAACAGAAACGAACCTGTTGTATGGGTGACTCTTCCAATGGCTCATCACGGAGTGCATGCCACCCGGTTGGAAGTATGAATGGTGTTCAGACATGCAGTTGCAGGATGCAAACAGTACCATCAGGATCACCACCCAGCCCAGGTCCGGGATCCTGCAATGGCAATTGTAATGCTGCATCATCAATTCAGACCCAGCCTCCAACAATCATCGAACGTCTGCGCCGGTTTACTTTGAACGGGTACCGCAGGGTAACCGGAAAAAACCTGTTAGACCATGAAACAAGGCGATTACTCTACAACACCATAGTCTCCATGCCTGGAGTCGATCTCAGAACCCTGACTGAGATAACCAGAGTCAATGAGAACACCATCAGGTATCATCTTGACCGCATGGTTGGATCAGGCGTCTTGCACATCACCCTTATCGGAGGTTCAGGTCATTACTTTGAGAACCATGGGAAGTACTCAGAACAGGAACAACTCCTGCTCTCACGGATGAGCATCGAGGAGAGTAACAGAATCCTACAGATAGTTGGAGAAAAACCCGGACTAAGTCGTGGTGAACTGGCCTCAATCATCGGAGTTTCAGGTCCAACGATAACCAGGAGTGTTCATCATCTTACCAAAGAAGGGCTAATCAGGTGTGAACGTGATGGCAGGTTCAGCAGGTACTATCCATCATGGGCAGACCATACGATCAAATCAGGCAGTATCCTGGCATAATCCCCCACATTTTTCCACAATTCATTCAGCTTCATCCTGCTCAGCCGACTCCTCCATCAGAATACCACGCAGTTCAGCAAGAAATTCTCCCGCTGATCCATACCGCCCCTCTTTCTCCACAGCAAGAAGCCGGGATATGAGTGGATCATACCTGATATAGGAAGAGTCATACGAAGAGAGCAGAGCAAGAGGCTTTGCCCAATCAGATCCATGAGTTCCGAGATAAGGTACTTCTCCGGTCATAAGCCAGTACCACAATGCTCCAAGCTGGAAGAGATCAGTCTTGCGACCCATTTTCCCATATCTGACTGGATCAGTCTGTTCCGGGGCAAGGATAAAAGATGTTGTGGCTTCTCTTACCTTCAAAGGGAGAAGTGAATCCCTGATCAGACCTGATATCTTTGGAACCATTGGTTCATCAAGGAGAATAAACCGGGGAGCGAGATGGTAATGTCTGACCCCTTTTGCATGAATGTGCTCAACCCCACTCGCAATCGCTTCGATAAGACTGACAGCAGAACTCTCGTACAGAGGAGGCTCAACATCCGCAAGGGTCTTACACAACCGATCCTCACAGGGAATACCAGATGCGTACTCAAATTCGAGAAACATTACTGGTTTGAACTCAGCTCTGAACATCCGAAGCACATTTGGATGACGAAGTTGATAGAGGACTGATACTTCAGTATAAAATGAAGAACTGACGGTACCACTCATATGGGGTATCTTCAAGGCACGAAGATCCCCAGTATCATTCCTAATAGCCAGAATGATCGTAGCCAGATTGTCTTCTCCAAGTATCCTGATTGGAGTATATCGATCACTGATATCAGATGGAAAATCAGGAAAATCCATCATATCTTCTATCTTCTGTTGAGCAGGATCCAGTACTGCAGTTCTGGACCGAATACCCTCAAGTACTCTTCGTGCACCCTCATGATGGGGTTCCCTGATAAGAATCTCCTGAAGGACCACCAGGGCTTCATCCTCAAGCCCCCATCCGGTAAGAATTTCAGCACGGTGAAGCAGTGCATCAAGTTCTTCGGGCTGTTCCCTGACTATCTTGAGAAAATACTCATATGCCTTTTCAACTACCCCTCTGGCAAGGAGTGCAATACCACGATTATACGGAACCTGCAGAGATTTTACAAATGAAAATCCCTTTTCGGTCAGAATATCCAGGGAGATCGTCGTTTCGTACTCATCGGTCTTTGGCTCCTCAATCTCAACCGAGACCTCTTCTGATCCCCCCGGGCCGATTAGAATTCCACCGATTGAAATTGATCCATCAGTGCTGTTAATGGCAGATATCCCTGCCATAGCGGATCCCGCTTTCACATCAAGTTTGGACAATGAAAGCCCAATACCTCCCGGATCTGCCAGTCCGGGATTATTCTTTGAAACCCCGGTAGCCCCAGCTGCCCCATTCACCGATATAGGTATTTTCCCTTTTCCTGGATCTTCCCGAATTACCTTTCTCACATTCTTCATCGGCCGGTCAGGCAGAGAACGGGGAGATTCCCCACCTCCACTTCTGGAAGAATTATGCGAGGATGATGGCGAAAGTGCCTCAAATAACGGAGGTTTTGAATGAATCTTGTCAAGGAGTTTTCTTTCACGTTCAGAGAGGCTTTCATCTGTCTCATCAGCACCTAGAGGCTCATCGTCGTCGCCACCCTCTAATGCACTCAACATCTTCTCCTTTCGTTTCCGCCTTCTCACCCCATACACAATCACCGCGATGCAACCACCAAAAAAAGTGATACTGATAAGAGCAAGCGGAATATTTGCCTCTACAAATGCAAAGATCGTTCCATCAGATATCGGACCAGCCTTCTTCTGCTCGATCCGTAGCAGGGCAGATCTGGTATCAAGATAGACCTGTGCCATCGATCCTTTTCCGACCACCACCTCAACATGGCGTTCAGGATCGGTCCCTCGGATGCGAAGATCATAAGTATCAGGTGGGAGGTCAGGAATTATACACGGAACAGTACCTTTTGACTCAGCCCCGATGAACACCTCAAGACCGGGCACCGCACTCTCTACCGCAATTGAACCATTCAACGGAGAAGATATCCCATCAGTCGGAACAATAATCACCGATTTCTCCACCACCTCGGTGATCTTCTGATCCCCTTGGGCAGATCGCATTCCGACGTAATATGAGAGAGTGTATCTTCCGGGAATCGCAACTGGAAGGAGGGTCAAGGCAAAGGTCACCTCCTGATTAGGACTGACATTTGAACCTGAAGGGATCTCAACAAACGAGGGCAGAGCAACAACTTCATTCAGACTTCCTGAGTACACCAACCCAACCCGTCTCATGCCACTCTCCCAGGTGACAAAACCAGCATTCCTAAAGGTTATTATGACAGGATACGAACGTCCCGGTTGTAGTCGATCCGGAATTGAATCAGATACATACGAGGGGCCAAACACCTTCCCCCATAACTCCTGATTCGGTGCAGCATCTGCATAAGAGGAGGTAATGAGAAGAGAACCCAGGAGGATACTAACAAGAACGATACCCATGAGATGCATCATGTACCCTCTGCCGTATAACAGGCGTTATCTCCTGAAAAATAAGATCCTGGTGAGGAGAGATCGGAAACAAGCACCCGTGTTTCAGGAGACTTGATCCAGAGCTGCAAGGAACTCATCAACCGAAGCATAACGGTTCTTCTTTTCATAATCGATCATCTTCCCAATAATCGCATCATATTTATGAAGATCGGGTCTGATAGTTGAAGGAGGGATGAGACGTATCTCATCAGAGGTCTCCTCCCCGGAAAAGCCGGCCTTCATCGCCGCTTCCTTACTATACGGCAGATACCCGGTCAGTAATTCATAGAAGATTACCCCCAGCTGGAATATATCGGTCTTCATCCCTACGGTTCCATACCGTTTTTCGTCCTTCTGTTCAGGTGCTATGTATGCTTCAATAGCCTTCAAAGTATCTGAATGGGGAACCGCAAATCCCATCTCATTCTTTCCTCTGGCATACCCAGATATCTTTGCCCCCATCTTTGAAGTGAGAAGAATATCCCCAGGCTGAATATGATAATGTCTGATCCCAAGTTTATGAGTATATCTAAGCCCTGCTGCAATATCCCTAATCAGAGCAACAGCATACTTCTCTCGTATTGGTTTTGGCAGGCCTGACAGAGAGGTCACCTCATTTCCCTTATAGTGAATGCCATCAAGGTACTCAAGATCAAGAAAACTCAGTTCATCTGAGAATTCTGCCACATACAGTCTGACCACATTCGGATGCCGCAGGTTTCCCCAGACTGTCGCTTCTTTCTGAAGGATTTCACTACCTGCACCTTTTGTCGTTGATACTTTCAGGGCACGAATACTCCCATTCTCTTTTTTGAGTACCTTATAAACACGGGCATAGGCATCATCTCCTGAAACACCAAGTGCTTCATACCTATCCCGCAGACCATCGGGAAAACCAAAGGGATTATCTCTATCCTGGCCCTCCTGATCCACATCGTCCACCTTAAGATCCTTCTGCTCTTCGTCGGTGAGAATTCCTTTTTTTGATGTATCAGAATCATTCGTAGATTTTTTTTCCGTAAGATTCTGACGTTTAAACCCGGCGTTGCCTTTCATCTTCCCTACGGACGCATCTGCCCGCTTTTCCACCCCGGTGCTGCCCCCTTCCTTCCCGGTAGAATCTGAAGGTCTTGAACCATCTTTGGTATCCCGTGCACGCTGTCTCTTTCCATCAAAAGTAATCGGGAATATCGTAAAAGGACGGGCATACCGCCTGACCGGGTGATTCTCTGGAAACCTGGTAGTATCCATCATCAACATCTGCAGACCAAGAAAGAAGACTGCCACAGTTAGGATCACCAGGGGAATATTTGCAAGAAGGAAACCCAGGAGCGTATACCGTTCACTCTTCGCAGTACTCACCTCTGCTTTCCCCCCGGTTGTGAGATCCAGATGAACCAGAGATTTTGATCCTGCTTCAACAGTAACGCGGGTTGTTTTAAAGGAATATTCAGGGTGAGAAATGGTTATCTCATAGGTTGCCGGGTTTAGATCCGACAGGGTAAGCGGTGTAATTCCCCGGGGATCACCCCCAATCTCAACGGTTGCGCCTACAGGAACAGAGGTTATCATCAGTGAACCAAATGTACCGGACGATATCCCGTCTTTTGGGATTACTTCAACATTTCGGGAAAAACTTTCAGGAAATGTAAGATATTGAGCTTCCCCTTTCCGTGTCGCCATTGAGAAACTCAGATCATATCTTCCCGGCTTTTCTGGGGGGATGAGTTTTAAATTAAATGTATATGTTTGACCTTTCTGTATCTCATACTCTTTAGGGATTATCGAGAACTCAGGCTCAACACTGATTGATGACTGAAGGCCCTGATAAAGCAATCCGAATTTTTCGATCCCGTACTGCCAGGAGACCATCCCATTATTCATTACTGTGACTGTAACCGGGTATTCTGCTCCAGACTCCAGAAATTCGGGAATGGTTGCATTCACCAGTTCAGCCTTGTAATACCCAACCTGGATCGAACTGGTCTGATCTTCAGCCTGGACTGGAACAAGTGCGCTACAGACGAGAAATAAAACTAGTGCTAGTAACGTTGCCCTCATCAGTTCTGGCATCTGATCACCCCGTAGCTGATAATTCATATCCTTCGCTCCATATCCTACAAATGTATAAGAGTCTCTCACTCCCATTAAGGAAAAATGCAATCACAGAGATTCTTCAATCCTGATCTCGAAACAATGGAACGAGGAGATCTCCAGGCCCTCATTGATGAGCGGATCACGTATACCATTCAATATGCCGCTGAGCATTCTCCCTTCTATCGTTCGTTCTTCAGAGAGAAGAATATCAGACCTGCTGATATTAAAAGTCATGAGGATCTCCTTGAACTTCCTATCATCACCGGTCAGGTTATGCGGGAGAATCAACCCCCCATTACTGATGATTTTTTATTCCGCAGCCAGGACTGGAACAAAATATATACTATCCATGAGACAAGCGGGACCAGTGGAACTCCCAAGAGTTTTTTCCTCACCTGGCAGGACTGGAAACGATATGCCACGAAGTATTCCCGGATATTTATCTCACAAGGTTTTTCGGAGAACGATCGCCTGATAGTATGCGCCAGTTACGGCATGAATGTCGGAGCAAACACCATGACAGTCGCTGCGCGGGATATTGGGATGACCATTATCCCTACCGGAAAGTGCACGTTTCCGATCCGGCTGCTAAAATCATACCGACCAACCGGTATTGTCGGAAGTGTATTCAAATTCATCAGACTGGCCCGGAGAATGCGAGCAGAAGGGATGAGCCCGGAAGATTCAACACTCCAGCGCCTGGTCATAGGGGGTGAGAGTTTTGCCGATGAATCACGCAGATATGTCCAGGATCTCTTTGATTGTGAGGTCTACAATACCTATGGAAGTACAGAGGGGACGATGTGCGGTGAGTGCAATGTAGTAGCCGGCCTTCATGTACCTGAAGATATTGCGCACATGGATATCTATGACTATGAACGCCATCAGTATGTCAAAGACGGTGACCCCGGCCATATTGTGCTCACCACCCTGCTCAAACCTGGAGAACACAGTGGTACCCTCCTAATCAATTATGACACAGATGATACAACCAGCGTATTGAGCCGGAGTCGATGTGCCTGTGGCAGAACCCATATGCGCATTCTGAACCCATGGCGTGAAGCAGAGACCATCCGGATATTCGAGATGCCCATAAACCGGATTCATATTGAACGCGCGGTCTTTCAGCAGGAGAATATGACAGAGCTCACCGGAGAATACGAAGCCTTCGTATATGGGGATGAGGATAATGAGATAACCCTCAGAATATCAGTAGAGGCAGAGAATAAGGAGAGGTGTGATGTTCAGGGGATCACTTCAGTAATCACAGAAAACCTCTTTAAACAGATCCCAAACCTTGCAGATGCGTTCAGTGAAGGGATTTTACACATCCCGATACAGGTAACAGGTCCTGGGGGCCTTGAACTGCATCACATCAGAGGAAGACCAAAACGGTTGGTAGACAGACGCTGATCAGGAAACGCATGAAAACAACAGATATATCTACTCAAACCCATGGTTCTGCATCAGTAAGTCCTGATGAGAAGATTGGTATTCTCCTCGCAGCAGGAATTCTGCTCATAACAGCAATAATATTCTGGCCTCTTATCTATGCAACGGTCATTTCAGTTTCGCTTGCAATTGTCCTGATTCCCTTCAAACGCCGTTTTGCCGAGCGAATTGGATCAGGATATGCAGCAGCCATGACATGTTTTCTCACTCTGTCCGGGATAATCCTGTTCCTGGTTGTTCTCATCAATGCGATCCTCATTAATCGGGATTATATCATAACAATTGCCGGGACGATAGCAAATTCCCTGCGCAATTATAATACAGAATCGCTTTCCAGCCTTTCAGGAAGCAAAGGGATGATTGCCCAATATTTAAGTCCCGAATGGCTTGCCAAATTAATAGATCAAACTGCCCCGATTATTATTCAGAGTGCAACACAGACGGCACAGAGTATCCCCGGGTTATTCATCCAGATTCTAATAATCATTCTAATGCTCTTCCTCCTGCTAAGAAACGGGGAGCAGATTGCAGCACGCTGCACTGCTGCTCTTCCCCCTCGGATCCTGCGATACCTCATGACCCTCTGGAAAGTTACCTCAGATACGATGTATGGGGTCTACGTCGTTAATGTTGGAGTGGCCGTGATGACCTTTTTTATAACAGTCCCCTTCTTCTGGCTGCTTGGATATGGAGAACCCTTTTTTTGGGCATTTATATGCGCTGCCTGCCAACTCTTCCCGTTTTTTGGCCCCCAACTCATTACCATATTCTTCGCTCTGTACGCGATAGCAAATGGTGACATGCGAGCACTCCTGCTTACCTGTTGCCTTGGATACCCCCTGATATCTGGAGTACAGGACTTTTTTATCAGACCCCGGCTCCTTGCTGAACGCATAGCAATCCATCCGGCACTTATGATGATAGCTATCTTTGGAGGGATGCTCATTCTCGGTCCAATAGGACTCATTATTGGCCCATTGGTCGTAGCGCTTGCAGACTCGGCGTATACGATTCTGATTGATATACTAGAAGAACGGCAGATCGCTGACCTGAATGACCCTTCTTCAGATCTTTGTCAGAGGATAACTAGTCTCGGGAAATCACAAGGTGAAGGTCACGATGGAGAAAAGAATTAAAAGGGTTTACCGGCCTTGACCGCAGTTGAGACGATCTGTCCCAGTTGATCCACTGTCCACATCTCAGTATCAAGAACGAGATGATAGGGCCCAAGTGAGGTGATGTCAATCTGATAATATTGACGGTACCGAAGAGCCTCACTTGCTTCACGCTCTTCCGTTGCTTTCATGGCAGCTTCAAAATCAGCAAACCGATCCCGGTCTAAAATTCGCCTGACCCGGCATTCAAGTGATGCCTTCAGCCAGATCCGAAGATCTGCTTCAGGGATCATCCATCCGGAGAGCCTTCCTTCAATTAAAATCTGATCCCGTTCAAGAGCTATCTCGCGCTGTTTCTCGTCAATCAGACGATCGATTGAAGGATCTCCCTCACAGAATTCTCCAAATTCTGCGAGAGTCATCCCTCGTTCTTTAGCCATCTGTCTGAAGACCTCACCTGCCGAGATGACCTCAAATCCATGAGCCTGAGCCAGATGATATGTCAGCGAGGTGGTACCACTCCCAGGCAGCCCGCTGATTGTCACCCGCATTGATCAGATGCCCCCAATATCAAGTGCCTTTCGGATCACCTGCGAGAGCGTTATTGAACAGAGCATGTACCAGATGATCCATGCTGGTGCAGGCCCAAGAATCAGATCTGTCAGATGAACATTCCCAAAAAAGGGCATTGTTATCATGGCATCAAAGTTGTTCAGTCTGAAGATCAGCCAGAAGAATATCGGCAGGGTGATGACCATGATGTATCCCATCGGCTTGAACTGAGCCTGGCTCATCTCAAGTTGATCCTTCATCATCCCATCGCGTTTAGCCTCCATCTTCTTGATACGCTTCTCATCATTAGAGAGCATCGCTTCGCGATAGTCTTTCTGAAAATCTTTCATCCGGTTCTGAGTCTCTTTCATCTTCCGGTAATCAATCGTATATTTCTGAATAACCGAGGAGTAAAGCCCGGTCAATGCAGAGAGAAATACAATAACAATAAAGAACGGTACATGGAAAGAGTCAACCAGAGGGCCAAGAATCACATTGAGCCCAGTTCCAAGACTATTCCTGACCACCTCAATGCTGGCAATCATAACAAGCCCCATCGCAAGAAGGAGGGGCATCATACTCATTGATGCAGATTTTGAAGAACCCATGAAGGTATCACCGGAGCGTCTGCATCATCTCTTCGACCGCACGATCGATTAGAAAATCAGCATTTGTAATGTATTTTATCGTACAACCGGTTATCGTGGCATACGCAGCAGCAGCCGCACGATTAAAGTTCTGATGATCGGCAATGCCTCTGGCACCTTCGATGTCACGAACACGCGATTCATCAGAGAGGCGACGTTTGAGGATCTGATCCTCATCTGTTTCTACCAGGATGATAACATCAGGCTTGAGTTCTCGAAGAACCCACTCAGGCAATCCTGCAAGATACCCGGCTGGAGTCTTCACCGATGCATGCGTATCGATGATAACATTCCCCTCTATCTTAGCAATAGCCTGAGATGCAAGTTGCTGAAGCCGCTTTTGAGCGTTTTTATCCTGCTTACGCATCTCGTCGCGATCCTTTACGATGCCCTCACGCTGGGCAACTTCAAACATAAAGGACCCAAAATTGATATTTTGGTAAGGAATTTCCTCGGTCTCAAGTCGTTTTACCGACTCGTTGATGACCGAAGTCTTCCCCACACCCGGGACCCCGGTGATGATGACCTTCTTCCCAGTAGCCATAGGGTACTAATTTCTGTTATTCCTTACCAAAGAAGGTTCTCATGAACGGATACATCTCCATGATCTGCTCACTTGCGATCTGTTCGTACAGCCGATAGGTGATACTCACCGTCAGCAGGAGACCAGTACCTGAAACAGCACCGATCACACCGAAGAGATTGGCAAAGACAGACATGAGACCGACAAATACCCCACCAATCACCGTGACACGGGGGATATATCGATCCAGAACCTTCTCAAGGATCTGTGGACTGCGTCGGTATCCGGGAATGGACATCCCTGACATCTGGATCTGACGAGCAACAGCCTTTGAATCAAGGCCTGCTGTCTTGACCCAGAAGAGAGCAAATATTGCACCTCCAACGATCATGATCACCGAGTCAATACCTAATCTGATGAAGACTTCCCAGGGTGCATGACCGCTGATGTATCCAGGCATCCACCACATCCAGTCATTTGGATGGTTAATCGGTGCCAGGTACCACATCAGCCCACTTACCGGAGTCTGCCCCTCAAATGTCCCAAAGAGGGTAATTCCGACATTGTTCAGGAAAAGACCAAGCATCTGGACGTTTGCCTGCAGCACACGGACAAGGATCATCGGAAGCACACTGGCATAGATGAGCTTGACTGGGAACCGGGCACGGGCACCACGAACCTGAGTATGTGCAATTGGAATCTCCACCCGGGTAGATTCTACATACACGATCAACAGGAAGATACCAACGGTTGTGATAAGTGCAATCAGATCAGTTCCAAAGTACTGGATGAAGTTTGCTCCGTCAAGAACAACTGCAACAAGTCTTGGGAAAAAACCGACCGGGTACATATCATTAACCGGAGCCCAGTTGATGAACCCATTCACGATAGCCTGGGATATACCGGCGATGATGAAGAGACCTACACCAGAGCCGATACCCCATTTAGTGACAACCTCATCCATGAAGAAGACAAGGACCCCACCAATACATACCTGTATGAAGATGATAAGCGAAAGCAGTCCGATACTACCTCCAAAGAAGGCCATTGCAATTGCCGGATCGGGCTTGAGAAACCCTCCGACTATCATCGGGGCTGCTTCTACCAGGATCATCACCATGACAAGAAGCTTCTGCAGCCCCATGTACTGGATCTGTCCTTTTATCTCACTGGTGTCGATATGGATAATATCTGCACCTTTGAGGAGCTGAAGAACGATAGAGGCAGTAACAATCGGACCGATTCCGAGGTGTACAATTGAACCGCTTGCTCCGGCAAGGAGAGCACGATAGTACTGGAAGATATCCTGAGAGGATGGATCCAGACCAAAGACCGGGATGTTGGTCAGAGCAAAGTAAATGAACAGAATCCCAGCAGTCCATGCCAGTTTATTCTTAAAATGAACGTGACCTTCAGGAGTCTTAACTGCTGGCATCATAGCCAGGAAAGGCTCTATCCGGTCGAGAATTGCACCCATTCTGTTCCCCCTAAAAAAAGGTTCAGGAGGTCAGAGCGTGACCGCCTTTTGCCTCTATCTTGGCGATCGCCCGTTGGGAGAACGCCACGGCCGTGATGTTCATCTTATGAGTGACCTTACCGCCTCCGAGAACCTTCTCAACTCCGAGAACTGCAGCATCGACGATGACTGTGTCACCCTCTTCCTCTGCAAATCCGGTCTGGAGAAGGATCGGAACGATCTGGTCGATCTCTCCGATATCAAGAACATCACCGGTTATTGAGGCCTCGTGGTGGTGTTTGAATCCGTTTTTACCGAAGACCGGCCCTCTGACAAGATAGGCACGGACAAAGTGGTGAGCGTTGACACCGGCATTACCCCGGCCTCCACGGTTACCTGCACCACGGCGGTTTTTGTGGGTCCCACCACCACAGGTGCGTGAGCCCCGGTATTTGGAGCGCTTATTGACTGGCATCTCTCCTCACCTCATCTTGTACAGGAGATCGTTGATATTCTCCCCGTAGTACCCGAGTGAACCGCCCTGCTGGAAGGTCCGCTTGGTGGTCTTGTAACCCTTGCGTGGGGGGTGAAGCCGAAGAACTGGCTTTAAACCGGGAACGTCCATCAGACGAGCTTCGCCTGATGATAGTGCCTGTGCAAACTCAGTGATACCAGCGTACTGTGAGTTCTCTTTGAGGTACTCATCAGTCAGTCTGATGTCACCAGTCAGGCGACCACGGTTGCGAAGAAGTTCTTCAACTGTTGCGGCATCAACCTCACCATATGCGACAAAATCCTTAACCTTACGGATCATGCCGACATAGGCCGGAGTATCAGGGATGATAACACAGTGGTTGATGTGGTGGAGACGGAGCATCTTCAGGGTGTCCTTAATCTCACGGCGGGTCTTTACCGTTCCGCGGACCTGAACGACTGCATACATTACTCCTGTCCTCCCATCATCCGAACCATGTTGGTTGCCTTGAGTGCGTTGAACGTAGCCTTGGCATAGTTGATAGTGGTTCTGGTCTGACCCTGGGTTTGTGCCCAGACATCACGAATACCAGCGAGTTCGAGAACTTTTTTACCCTTATCTCCCGTGACAAGACCGATTCCCTGGGGCGCAGGCCGCAGAGTAACCTTTACACTTCCGGCAACTCCATTCACGAGCATCGGAATAGAATGTGGGTTACTGCAACCACATTCCCATGAACCACAACCACGGCGAACCTTGATCAGATTGGTTTTTGCATTGGTGATCGCTTTCTTGATCGCATCGCCAACCTGGGCATCCTTGCCCTGTCCGAAGCCGATGTATCCATCACGATTTCCAACGATTACAACTGCCCTGAATTTAACACGGCGACCAGAGTCGGTCATCCGCTGTACCATATTGATGTCAAGCACCTCATCGACAAGGTCTGTCAGAAATGCGTCAACGATCTCAGGTTCTTTGATGGGTTTCCCGCTGGCCAGAGCCGCGTCGATACTCTTGATCTCGCCGGACTGTACCATCCGCCCAAGACCGGTCAGGGGCACCCATGCTGTCTTCTCGTATGCCATCTCAGTTCAGCTCCCCCATAATCGCGTCAACCACTGCTGCAACATTTGCAGGCAGGTTTCCTGCACGGTCAGGGGCGTACGCTGCTATGTGTTCTCCTCTGCACCGCTCATCAGAAGGAAGAATCTCCTCGTTGTGCGGGATATCAAGACCGGCCTCTGCTGCACCCTTTAGGGCTGCAAAGACCCGTGCACCAGGACTTGCCCGGTGAAGACCAATATCCAGAATGGCAGACTCTTTTCCGGATTTAAGGGCACGAACCGCGAGAAGCATCCCGGTAAGATATGCTGCCGGGGTGTTGCTCATGGAACCCTCGTATCCGAACTTGCGCAGCTCAGATGAGTTCGCTGAGACATGAGTCCGGTCGCCATCCATATGTGCAGTAATTATCTGGCAGATGACATGCTTGTTCGTTCTTCTGACGACCATACGTGGCCGGTCAGAAACAACAAGCTTATGTCTGGCATGATAATCGGTTCTTCCTTCGCGTCGCCTGCGGAAGGCTACAAAGTATCGTGGGCCGGTTGCCATTATTGGTTCCTCCCGATCTCAACCTGTGCTTTCAGGTGCGCTACTGTTCTGAACTGACCACCGGCTGATCTTCGATAAAATCTACGGTAGGTCGTACGCTCAATCTCACCAGACTCACGCATCTCACGGAGTACTCGCCTCTGTGCACGGATACGCTGAATCCAGCGCACCTTGCTGACGGTACGGGAACCCATGGCTCCCTTGCGGCGACCTGGCCCCTTACGGTGACCGTAGCTCCGCTTCTCCATCATAATTCTTGCCCGCCCGCGGGAGTTACCCTGCTTCTGGTGGGCAGCGATGGCACCCTCCGTGATCAGGTTTCTGATGTCCTCTCGTGAGATAGCCTGCTGCACCTCGTCGACCCGTTCAGGGTCAAACCAGATACGGTTGAGGCCACACTTCAGGACCTCAGCAGCCAGGCGTCTCTGACCAGAAATCTGACTCATTTATTCTTCCTCCTCGTCCGAATCCTTCTTTGCTGATTTTTCTATTGCAGCTGATGGCAGGCTTGCATCTTTCCAGTTAAGGATCCGAATCTTTGATTCAGCTGCCTTGTTCTGGATCGTCTCGCGTTTCTTCTTGCCAACAGTTGCTCCGATTCTGATTGCTTCAGTTGTAGCATCAATACCGGTGAGATCATTCAGGTTAAAAACCATAACCTCTTTGAGCCCGCAGGGGTGCATTCCCCGCACGGCAAGCGGACTTCCGTATCCTGGATCCGGGTGGGCCCCTTTTGCCTTGCGAAGTTTGCGCTGCTTGCTGTGCAGACCACGTGGCCGGCGCCAGGAATCGCGAATAGTTGCCTTTTTATCGACTCCTTCGCGTTTAAATCGTGCTTCTTTTGATTTACGTACACGAAGCAGACGTCGAATCTCAGACACCATTACTGCTCACCTCTGGCCACGATATATATACCATCCTGGAAGACACGGGGGTCACGGAACCGGATCTTGGTTGCCCGTTCGATGTTAGCGGCTGATGCCCCGACGAGCTCTTTATCAATTCCGGTTACTGTGACCTCGTCGGTCCCAAGTTTTACCGTTGTTCCCGGAATAATTCTGGCAGACCGGGGGTATTTCTCTCCAAGGAAGTTGAGGATCTCAAGTTTTTCACCCTGCAATTTGAGCTGGATCGGGAAATGGTTGTATACCACCTTCAGATCATATTTATACCCGGTGAGAACACCGATGCCCATATTTTTGCAGTGCGCTGCAAGGGTCCCGACCATCGAGACAACCTTCTTCTTCCCTGACTGGGTGGTGAAAGTGACTATGTCACCATCGATTACGATGGTGATACCTGGATGCCACATATCCCGGACCAATTCACCTTTCGGCCCTTTCACCTTCATTATGGAGCCATCAAGAGTAATTGTTACTCCTGCTGGTATGGATACTGTCCTCTCTGCAGTCATCTCAACCTCAGTAGACGTACCCCAGCAATTCTCCACCAATACCAAGCCTGCGGGCATCCCGATGACAGATCACACCTTTAGATGTGGAGATCATCAGCATTCCGATGCTCTTGGACGGGAGATAGAGCTGCTCCCAGTATTCCATATCATTCAACTTTACCGAGAACCGGGGGGAGATGGCACCACACTTGTTGATCATCCCGGACATGGTAACCTTATATTGACCACCACGACCATCTACAACCAAGGTGTACTCCCTGATGTAACCGGCTTCTTTCATGACGCGGAGCAACTCACCAATCAGCGTACCGGCTGGTTCAACGCTACATTCAGCGCGTCCGGTATCTGCCGCATTCTTGAGCGTGCTCATCGCATCCGCCACCGTATTCAGTCTTGCCATTACTCTCCTCCTCAGTTCAGTTTCTTAAAGCCAAGTTTCCTGGCCCACTCGCGGAAGCACTGTCTGCAGAAGTAGATATAATATCTGCGAACAAGCCCCTGTTTTCGACCGCAAAGCTTGCATTCATGTGCACCGCGTCCGAATACTTTAGTTCTCTCTTTTCCAGCCTTTTCGGACATCACTGCACCTCCACACCATATTTCTCAGTCAGGAATGCTATTGTATCTTCAGCAACAACCCGCTGTTTAATAGGGAGTTTCTTAGTCTGAATGCGTCTGCGTGCAATACGAACTCCATTGCGTTTTACCACAACAGTTACGTCCAGTCCGAAGATCCCAATCTTTGGATCATAGCTCTGACCCGGGTAGTCAGTGTGTTCTTCAACACCAAAGGAGAAGTTCCCCTGCTGATCAATTGCCCGAGACGAGAGCTTCTTCTCGACTGCATTGAAGGATGTGGTAAGAAACTCCTCTGCGATCTCTCCTCTGAGAGTTACGCGGCAGCTGAGAGGCATACCCTTTCGAAGACTGAATGCGGGAATGGTCTGCTTTGCGACGCTTCTGATAGGGGTGTTCCCGGTGATCTCGCTGATAATCTTTTCAGCGCATACCAGACGGTCACCAGCCTCTCCGACACCCATGTGGACGACGACCTTATCGATCGAAACCGCACGGTTTGGATTCATACTTCAATCCCCCAGGTATCGAGTGCCGGCTTATCCCGACCTACCATGACAACATACTCATCGATGGTCTCAAAGGTCTCTCCGCTCTCATCTACCTTCAGAAGGACACGGTTTGGAAGACTGCCTGGAACAATGATACGATCAGTGATCCGTGCAATGTTCCCTGAGTGCTTCCCACCGATGATCATAACCACATTTCCAATCTGGAATGGGAAGTGATCAATGATCTTGTTCACTTCACCTTCTTTGAGTGAAAGAACGATCGAGTCTCCGGATTTATAGGTGTTATCTGCAATGATGTTTGAACCATCACGAAGATTCAACTGAACCTTCCCACCACGGATAACGGTCTTATTGATGATCTTGACAAGCCGTGACTGTGCAGCTTCGATGTCGATCGGAATGCTTGCGTGACGACCCTTATGGTCACGGAGAATTCTGAAGTACTTGTCAGCCTTCGGAATCGAGATGATATCAAAGATACCGATCCCCATATCCGCATGACGGCAGGCACGTCCATTCACGATGATGTCACGCTGACGGAGGATCTGCTTGACCTCCTTCATATTCCGTGCAACACATGCATGTTCCCTCAGCCATACGGCGACGGGCAGGGCATTTGTGTTGTGCGGGCCGGGGGACGGCTTCATTACGAACTTGGTCGTCTTCCGTGGAATACCCCAGGACTTTGGTGCTACAACTCTCTTCAGGTGCTGTCCCATACTTATTCACCACCCAGTTTCTGCTCTCGCCGCTTGTCCTCAACGTTGAGTTCAGTTATCATAACATTTGAGGGGTCAATCGGACGGGGAACTTCGGTTCCGTCAGCTTTCTTGACAGTTACCTTGTCTACCACAATCCGGGAGTGCTTGCACAGGACAAAATCCACAAGACCCTCGGTTCCGGCATGATCACCACGGACTACCTTGACCGTGTCACCCTTGATGACCCGGGCACTCCGTCTGCTGTACTTCTCACGAAGCTCCTTTGAGAGCATCGCATGGAGGAGTGAACCGCGCTGGTGATGCGGGGCGTTGTACCGTGCCTTGCGCTGCTTTCTCGGCTGTTTACTTGCAATCCTTACCATTCACACCACTCACACGATGATCGTGGCCATCGAGCCGATACGTGGGTACCGAATCGCGACCTCACGGGCAACCGGGCCTTTAATCTCGGTCCCACGGGGTTCGTTCTTCTCATCAACAATGACAACAGCGTTGTCCTCGAAGCTGAGCCGGAGACCGCTTGGGCGCCGAATCTCCTTCTTCTGTCTGATAACAACAGCGCGGATAAGTTTGCGCCGCATATCAGGAGTACCCTTCTTGACGGAGACAGTTGCTATGTCAGCAAGCCCGAGTTTGGGCTGCCTGCGTCTGACCCCATGGTACCCGAATACTGATACAACCTGGACAAGTCTGGCCCCGGTGTTATCAGCACAAAGAAGCCGGGTTCCGGTGTTAACTGAGCGAGGGACCTTTATGCCTAATCCCTTCATGACCGATCTACCTCAATGACCACAAAGGTCTTTGTCTTGGAGAGGGGTCTGCACTCGGCGATGTTCACCGTGTCACCGACACGGGCGTGAATACATGGCGGGTTGTGAGCGTGTATCTTGGAGGAACGTTTCTCATACCGCTGGTACTTCTTGACAAAGTGCAGGTAGTCCCTCCTGATCACTACCGTCCCTGTCATCTTGTCGCTCACGACTTTGCCGGTGATCACCTGGCCGCGCACCGGCAAGGTGCCGTGGAACGGGCAGTTCACGTCACCGCACTCTTTTTCTGGAGCTGGGACGTTAAATCCGATATTTTTTGCCATTATGAACCTCTATCTTCTGATTCGCATGGTTATGCGTTTTTCCGGAGCCATCAGGAGTGCTGAGCCATCCAGATCAACAACCTTCCCTTCCGGGAGCCGGAGACGAAAGGTGGCACCCTTCTTTGCCACCATCTTCGGCCCGGAGGCGGTCTTTACCGTGACCGTCCCCCGGGTTTCATTGACGATGACACCGGTTATCCCGGTAAGGGAATAATTTGAGGCATGAACCACAGTTCCATCCAGCCCGATTAATTCATGGAACAGGATGTTCTGTGGTGAGATCATGCACTGATTCTGCGGTTCTGTTCAGTCTTAAGCCGGGCGATTGTCCGACGAATTTCGCGAATCTGACCCGGGTTTTCAGGAGCACCACCGGCGCTGACCTTACCGCGGTACTGAATCAGCTCCATCTTGAGCTTATCAGCCTGTTCGATCAGTTCCACATCAGAGAGCTGGCTAACATCCCGTGCACGAAATATTGCCATTAGTGACCCTCCTCATTGAACTCATCCGGCTCTGCAATAAGCTCTTCAAGTTGCAGCTCCTCTTCTTCATCTGCATCAGTTATCTTCTTCAGATGAGGCGCAAGGCTTGCCTTCTTCTTCTCAATGACCGCAGTCACTTTGAAGTGATCAGGCAGCTGGGCGCCTGGCGGAATAATCCTGACCTGAATACCGATGACACCGAGTTTCTTGATAGCAACTGCGAACCCTTTCTCAACGATAGTGTTGACTGGGTCACCTGAATGCTTGATGTATCCTTCGGTGAACTTCTGAACACGGCCACGGGAACCGGTAAGTTTTCCGGATATAACAACCTCACATCCAAGAGCACCGGACTCCATGATCCGCCGGATCGTAGAGGAGCCGGCTTTTCTGAAGTACCATCCGCGTTCAAGAGCGCTGGCAAGTCGTTCTGCCATAATCTGAGCATTCAGATTAGGGTTATCGACCTGCTGCACTTCAATCTGCGGAGATTCCACTCCGAATGTGGTTGCAAGATCCTGGGTCAGACCACGGACAACCTTCCCTGCCTTTCCGATAACGATACCTGGCTTTTCAGCAAAGATCGTCACCTGCGTTCCGAGAGGGGTTCGGATGAGATCCATCCCACCATACCCGGCACGCTTAAGCTCACGGGAAAGATGCTTCTCTACCCGGACCTTCCGGACGCCATCTGCAATAAATTTACGCTCGACTGCCATACGTTCAGGCCTCCTGTTCAGCGACAATCATCTCGATGTTCACGGTCTGGCGGTCCTTGGGAGTTGCTCTGCCCATTGCACGGGGCATAAAGCTCCGGCGCCGGACACCATGGTTCGCAGATACATGAATAATCTTGAGGTTTTTAGCCTCAAGACCGCTGTACTCGGCATTCTTGCGAACGCTGTTGAAGAGTTTGAGATATACTCTGCTTGCCTTCTGAGGATACCGGCCGGCATCCCATCCGACAAGACCGCGCTTGTGAGCGACATTACGGTTGAACCGTTTGAACGGAACCGCTTTCTTCAGAGCGACGACGTCCTGAAGATATGCTTCTGCCTCGTCGAGGGTCTTGCCTCTGATGAACCGGGCGATCTCGATCGCATGCTTCGGTGAGATTGGAGCCTCATTCACCTTACCGCGAGCGAGGTTCTCCCCCTCCACCTTATTTGAATATTCGATCCTTGCCATCTCACATCACTTCAGCGGCACGAACTTACTTGACCGGGTAGCTCCGATACCTGCAGAACCGTGAGCAACCTTCCTTCTTGTCAGTGCAAACTCACCAAGATAGTGGAAGACTGCTTCGGGCTGGATTTCAACCTTCACGAAGTCTTTCCCATTATAGATCTCGATCTCTCTGCCGATCATCTCTGGGAGAATGATCATATCGCGGACATGAGTCTTGATCCGTGAGTCATGCTTGCGCAGGTCAGCGAGAAATTTCTCCTCGCTGATTGTCCATCCACGGAGGATCTTCCGGCGTGCCCGTGAAGGCATGACCGGAAGAAGTTCCTCGATGCTCATCTGCTTAAGAGCCTCGGCATTGTACCCGTGATAGGTAAACTCTTCCTTTCGCCGTGGCAGTTTCTTCTGTATCTTCTTTGCCATCCGTTACCTCCTCCTGCCTGTGCGCCGTGCTGCAACATGACCGACGGTACGGCCTGGGGAAGTACCACGGGCAACGGTCTTAGGTCTGCCAGTGTGCTGATGTCCTCCACCACCGAATGGGTGATCGATAACATTCATGGCGATACCTCTGACCCGTGGCCAGTTGCTTGCCGTATTCTTCATCTTATGGTATTTCTTACCAGCTTTGACAAACGGCTTTTCACCGCGTCCACCACCGGCAACAATACCAACAGTCGCCCGGCATTCGCCGTTGAACCATTTCGTCTTCCCGCTTGGCATCCTGACTGCAACCCGGTTATCCAGTTTGTCAGTGACCATTGCCTGCACACCACCGGCGCGGACAAACTTGCCACCGTCATGAGGACGTGCTTCTATGTTGCAGACATATGACCCGGCCGGAATTGAAACCAGAGGAAGGGTGTTTCCATTCTTGTACTCGGCTTCAGAACCCCAGGACATGACATCCCCGACTCCGAGACCTTCAGTAACCAGCACGTACTTATCTTCACTCCCTTCAATCTCGACTTTTGCAATCGGGGTATGACGGGCCGGGTCATGTTCTATATCGATAATGACCGCATCAACCGTCTTTTCAGACCGATTGGCAACATGTCTGAGTGCTGCCTTATACCGGTGTGATGGTGCACGATAGGTCGATCCTCCGGCACCACGACTCTGTGTTGTGATTCGATGTCCCATCTTACACCACCTTACATTATACCAAGGCGACTGAGAATCTCTTCAGCAGCCTTCTCATTCTTGAACGCGATGATGGCTTTCTTTTCGCCTTTTGTTGTCATCATGGTCCGGACAGAGGTGACCGGCTGCTCAAACATCTTCTCAACAGCCCGCTTAATCTGATCCTTTGATGCTTCGCGCTCTACGATAAACTGGAGTTTGCTCTCCCGTTCAACACCGTAGGTTGCTTTTTCAGTCGCGTAGGGATACTTCAGCACCATTACTGTTCGCCTCCGAGTCTGACGATGGCATCTTCTGTCCAGAGTGTCAGCCGTGCAGACTGAGTTCCGGGTGCAAGGAGCTCCACATTGAGGCTGTCCACCGGGCATACATCCACACCAGCAAGATTTCGTGCTGCGCGAAGCGGCTCGCTTGCGGTTACAATGAGCAGACTCTTACGCTGCTTGTACCGGCGACCACGCATCTTACCGCGACCTGCACGAACCTTCCGGGAACCTTCTGCCCGAAGGATATCATCATAGACGCCGATTGCACGGAGTGCTGCAATGACTTCACGTGTCTTGCCCAGTGATTCAAACTCGTTTGAAAGAACAAACGGAAGAACACCGGAGTATAAGTGACCACGTGACTGAACCAGCTCATCGGATATTGTTGCTGCAATAGCTGACCCAAGTGCTTTTCGCCGTTCTTTCCGGTTTATTTCACACCGAAGAACCTTCTGAACTTTGGGCGGATGAGCCTCACGGCCACCCTTTGCCTGGGGAATTTTTGCAGCCCGTGAACTGTTTTTCAGACGTGGGACATGTGAGACACCACGACCACTACCCCATCCGACTGCAGAGGCCGTTATCCCTGCATAGACGTAGGCACCGTGTGGCTGGTAGCGGTGACTCTGAATCGCGATGACCGCCTTCTTGATCAGATCAGGACGGTACTCGGATGCAAAGACAGACGGCAGATCGATCTCATGATCAACCTTCCCTGAAAGTGTTAAAACCTGTGCTTTCATCTATCTCACCCCTGCTTGCTCTGCTGGCTGATGTACTCAACCACCGGCTCGCGTACCTTGTGTTCTCCCTGACGGATTGCATGACGAATCCTGATGATACGCTTGCATGGTCCGGGAACTGATCCCTTGATCAGAACGTACCGGTTCCGAACTTCACCATAGTGAAGGAAACCACCATCAGGTACAACTTCTGCTCCTTCCTCACCAATCTTGATGATACGCTTGTTGTATTCTGTACGCTGCTGGTAGCCAAGCTGTCCCATCATAGGAACCTGCCACCTGACATGGTGAGGAGTCCAGGGTCCGAGAGTACCAACATGCCGCTCTTTTCCACCACGGGAGTGCTTACGCTTACGGAGGTGAACACCCCAGCGCTTGACCGGGCCTTGTGTCCCCTTTCCCTTGGTGATTGCAGTCACATCGGTATACTGACCAACCTGGAACATTCCACGGATATCAACATCCTTTCCGAGCTGACTGAGTGCAAACTCAAAACGCTCTGCAATTGCGCCTCCGCCAATCCGGGTCTCCATCAGGTCAGGGACCTTTTTAGGGATTCCAGTGAGAAGAGCAGGTCGGGTGTATGTGATGGCAAAGACATCAACAACCTTTCCCGCTTCAATTGCATCGCGAATTTTCTTTTCAGCAGCTTCTCGGGAGTAATTCTTTGGAAGAGAAATCCGCCGGCCGAGCATCGGGTCAAGACTCTCAGCCCAGATCTCGGTCATCGGGTGATGACCATAGGTGTCATGGCGGTAGACACGGATAGCTGCAACCTTCATATCAGGTACTTCAACTACCGTAACCGGAACCATGATATCCTTGCCCTCATTGGGGCTCTGGGTATGATCATCGACCATGACAACATGAGTCATCCCGACTTTGTATCCGGCAAAACCCTGGAGCGCTGGCTCCCCTTCGTATTTGGGCCATGCATGATATCGCGGAACCTGGCTCTTTGCCCGTTTCCTTGGGCTGTAGGCCAGTGAACCCATGCGGGGTCTGTGTATATTTGCCATTTATCAATCAGTCCTTCTGGTCTGTATCAGTTCATACACATGTGTATTCCACATGGTTGCATGAGATTCGATGCAGGAACAGAGACACGGAGTGTATGACAGCAGAGGCTGCTCTTGTCAGATCATCCACTAAACGGTTGAAGGACCTGCCTCTCCCCACAACACAGAGGTACCTTTAAGGTAATTCCCAAACGGCATAACCGCTTGTAGAATAGAGCCTCATATGTGTGGCCAGACAGCCCGCATACACCGCGTCCAAACTACCGGTCTCTCGTAAGATGCGTGATAATCAGGCTTATCCTGTGAACAAGCACAGGAAACGGGCCGCATCGTCCACCCATGGCCGATATCACATCCCACTTCTGTCAGCCCATTGCGGTTTCGCAATCCTAGTCAATCCACAGATACTTGCAGTTTTTGCAGATTGGCCGTTGAATTTATCGAATCCAGGAGGATCCTATAGATTCAGGCTTCCTACATATACGATTAAAAGAGTAATAAAGGTATTGTGAGACAGGTCATTCAAAATAGAGGTCGCCATCATCCTTGATGTAGACCTCAATTGGATTCCTTACCAGTCGTGAGCGGTTTTTTTCAGGAATCTCGTCCCGGATACGATTCATCAGCTGAATTGAGTCATATTTAACCTTAATCCCAATCTTTTCAGCTTCCTCAAAGATCATGGTTACAGCCTCAAAAAGATCCTGCCCCTTTCCAATTGTACATAAACGCCGTGAATCAAGACTGTAAAAGAAATCCAGAGTCTCCCTGGCCCGGGTAATATTCTCCATTGCAGATTTCTCTATAGTACAGATATTTGCCTTAGATGTACTGATGATCTCTGCTATCTGCTGTTGTGTTAATCCTGATTTCCGGTACCTCAGAACTTCCTTCTGACGATCGGTCAGCAGACCTTCTTTCATGCTTACCTCTATGATGTTAATGTTTTAAACATTTATCATTAACAATCAACAGAAAGTTCAGGTTAGATTAGGTATATTA
>DATMXW010000130.1:0-11821 GCA_035561295.1 Methanospirillum sp.
TCACCCTCTGTGAAAGTTAAAGAAGAGATATACCAAGGAGCTGTTAGGTGAAGGGCTGCACGAAAGAGATCCTCTGCAATAACCATAACCCATATTGAACGGGATCCTACTTCTTACCCACTGAAACTGACGAAGAGCCATAGGATTCTTGATCATGTGATTCTTTCATAGGTTCCCCCACGTTCTCATTCTCCACCAGGCATCTCTTTTCATGACTTGCCGTTTGAGAATACTGTATCGCAAAGAAGACCTCATGACCTTTCCGCCGCTTTGATACTTTCTTCATATCCACGAGATCATTCAGATATTGGGAAAGAGTTGAGCGGTGTTTCCCAAGGGCTTTAGCCATATCTTCAGCACTTGCTTCCTTTTCAGGGTAATGGAGCAGAACACTAAGTGTCTCTTTAAGCCGTTCATCTTCAACATCATCAAGAAACTGAAGAGGGGGCATGACCTGCTTTGTTGAAGAGATCTGAGCATGAGATGCTTCAAGTACCTGCAGAACACTACGGCTCAATGAATCGAGAGAGGACTCCACATCAGAGAGTTCTTTCAGAATATTACCTTTTAATTGCTTCACTCGTTCACGTTCAGATTCTAATCGTGATAGGATCTCATGGGGGTCAGGAATGATATGATCATGGGCTGGCATTATCACTACCTATTGAATCAACACCATTAATTAAGTTTGTTCTTACTGATGTAATTGGTTGAAGACACATCCCCCAAGAAGTCAGATCAAAGGGTTCATATCATCACTACACTTAAACATTTGTCAACTGGAGAGTCAGGATGCAAAAATTCGTCCTATCAAATGATGTAAAAAACCTGGTTGATATCGCATCTTCCATCACCTATACCGAAAATATCAGAATTTCCAAGAGTTCTCTATCTGCCTTCCTTGATGCAATTCTTTTCGACCAAAAAACACGGAAAATTTTAGAGAAATGCATCAACCCAGAGGACAGACAGCAATTCAAGCAATTGCCTCATATGAGTTCCTCACTGAATAAAGACCCGCCCAACAATATCTGGACAGAGGATCTTGAGAGAATTTTCAAAGAAGCACTGAACCTACTCAGAAACGATAACGACCCCCCCAATACACAAGAAGAGATTAATCTTTTGTCCCTGATATTTACCATCCTGCAGTCTGAAAAAGCAATGACCGAATGGGGCATGAGACCTTATACTGGTCTTACATTTGATGGATTCCTTCAGAATTATGAATCACAGGGGGTAATTCAGGATACCCCGACAAAAAAAATATCGACTGATCAACAAGTATTATCAGACCAGGCTATGCAAGACTATCCCGACATCGTTAATAGAATGATACAATTAAGGGATAACCTCCTCAAAAAAGTTTTTGGGCAGGATGTGGTCATATCACTCCTGGTTGAAGGATTGCTAGACGCAGAAATCAGGTCTATTACCGAACTGAACCGAAAGAAACCATCAGCGGTTTTCCTTTTTGCCGGGCCTCCCGGTGTTGGTAAAACACGTCTTGCAGTAAAATGTGCAGAATTATTAAAAAGGCCAGTTCTCCGCCTCAATATGACATCGTACCATGAGTCACAATCCTACACAGATCTCATCGGTTGGCCTCAAACATATAAGGAGGCAAAACCTGGCATCCTTACCGGTTTTGTTGACAAAAATCCAAATGCCATTCTCATTTTTGATGAGATAGAAAAAGCAGGATTGAGTACCATCCAACTCTTTTATCAGATTCTGGACTCTGGATTATTATTTGATCGAAATGTAGAAGGCGAAGTAGATTTTCGTAATACCATAATCATCTTTACCACCAATGCCGGTAAGATCCTCTATGATAATCCCAACCGTATCGGTATCTACAGTCAGAACCCTGATTATCAGAAGAAGGTCCTCCTATCCGCACTAGAACATGAGATAAATCCCATCACCAACACAGCAGTCTTCCCAAAACCAATCATCTCACGCCTTTCCCAGGGATATCCCCTCCTTTTTAATTATCTGGATATTGATCAGCTTACAACGATTGTGAATAATGAATTAAAACGAAATGAGAAATTATTTTGTGATAAATTCCGCAAAGAGGTGACACATGATGACTACCTCCCGATTGTTCTGATCTTACACCACGGAGGGACCGGCGATGCCAGGCAGATGAAGACCTCTGCTGAAAAACTGATCTGGCGCGAAGTCTACCATTATCTCAAATTAACAGAAATTACTGATAGAGAGAAGAAGTGGGGAGAGATTGAAAGTATTAACATCCGTCCGGAGCTCGAATTCTCTTTGCAGATGTCCAGGTGTCCCCCTGAGGTCCTCGCGTTAGTTAAGGGGAAAAAAGTTCCAGAGATATTACTCATCGCAAAAGAGGATGACTGCACCAGGTGCGCTGAAAATATTGACGAAGTTTCGTGGCATTGTGCTTCATCACTCGAGACTGCACTACAACACCTAAGAACAAAGGAACTTTCCTTTGTTCTGCTCGATCTTTGGCTTGGTGACGATAAGGTATTCACAGACCAAAAACTCAATGGTTCAGAAATATTCAGTGTCTATCCCCAAGGAAAACCATATGCCCTTGTGGAATTAGAACTTGGCAGGAAAATTCTGGAGAGTATCCATGAGCAATATCCGGACATACCCATTTTTCTGTTCTCAAAGCCCAGGAGAAAAGATCCATCCGGTCAAGCTGCGTGCGATGAGAGATCGTGCCTGAATATCGACAATGAGCTCTTCCTTGCCTGTGTCCAGGCGGGTGGAGCCCGGGGACTGATAAAAACATCATTTCAGGAAGAATCGGATTGGAAAGACGTCAGGCACCGTGAAGAGTTTAAAAGCCAGATCATCGAGCAGTCTCATAAAATGCATCAGGAGAGTGGTGCCAAGAAACTGAGGAGAGAGAGAATATCTCTCTCTTTTGACACGATCCCCTGTATCACCGAGAAAGACAATATTTTGAATATTAATATCAGATCATTTAAATTTGTCCGTAATATGGAGGCTGGAGATATTAGTGATATTGTCTCAGGCACAAATTCCTCCTCCCTTATGTTTGATGATGTCATCGGAGTTCAGTCTGCAAAAGATGCTTTGAAGTCAGTTGTAAAATGGCTGAAAAATCCAAAAGCGTATACCCACATTCTTCACCCACCCAAAGGAGTCCTTCTTACTGGACCTGCAGGAACTGGAAAGACAATTCTGGCACGAGCTCTAGCAGGAGAGGCAGGAGCTACTTTTTTTGAGCGTACAGGAAGTTCTTTTCTTTTTCAGCACGTGGGTGCCGGACCGCAACATGTCCGTGACCTCTTTGCCAGGGCCAGGCGATATGCCCCCAGTATTATTTTTATCGATGAAATTGATACGATCGGAGGAACCCGTGAAAGTTCGACTGGCTCGCAGGCATACCATGATGTCCTCAATACGCTTCTGACTGAGATGGATGGATTCCATTCCTCTGATGCTCACCCAATTATCGTTGTTGCTACGACAAATATTCCGAATAAACTTGATACATCTCTAAAACGGCGTTTTGATCGAATTATTGAGGTTGAATTACCGGACTGCAAGACCCGTAAGGAGTACCTGGAATATATTCTCACTCAACTCCATCAGAAAAAACCCATTTCAGTTACTCCGGGAATGATCGAGTGTATCAGCACCCGTTCAATAGGCATGTCAATCTCGGATCTGGAGCGGATCATACAGGAAGGAGCGGTGATTTCAGGAAATACTGATCGTGATTTTGATGATACCTGCTTTCTTGAAGCCTTTGAGACAATACTCAATGGCGTGAAAAGAGAACCAGTCCCAAAATCATCAGAAAGGATAGCAATCCATGAGACCGGACATGCGATTATCAGTAAAGCCTGCGGTATGACCCCCATATACATGACGATTATCGGACGATCACGGTTTTTAGGATATACCGAAAATGAGGGGGAAGAAACTCAGGTTATTTCTACAATCGATGATCTGGAAAACAAGATCTGTATTGCCCTTGGAGGAAGAGCTGCAGAACAGGTATGGTATAAAGGACGTACGGGACTCTCTACTAGTGCTGAAAGTGACCTGGTTTTTGCATCCTCACTCGCAACATCAATGGTATGCAGATATGGAATGGGCAATGGAGATGATGATCTTCTGGTAACCTATCCAGAAAGAGTTGGAGAGATTCGTGACAAAGATGCACAGGATAAGATCAGGAACATTCTCAAGGTACAACTAAAAAGAGCTAGAAAGATCCTAAACCGCAATAAAGATATACTCACCACCCTCTCACAAGAACTTCTGGATAAAAATGTCCTGAACAAGGAAGATATTGACAGAATCTGTACACCGATGGATCAGATCTCTGAAGATACCACCACGTAACATCCCCAATAATTAGACAATCCATTTTTCTCTCACAGGTAACCATCTGATGATACCAACATCCAATAACCCCGGGATAAGTATTAATAGATCCAACACCAACAAGAAACAGCAATATATTTGCTGTAGTTAGAACGGGAGATGAATGTGACTGATGAAAGAGATATACATCCACCCAGGCTCAGGAGCCGGAAGACTATTTGTGTCCGGACTATCTGATATGGAGAAGATACTTCTTAATAAGAATAATATTCTGAATCAGGCTGATATCAGGCATATCATCAGCCTCATTTCTGACGAAGAGATCGCCAGACATTCTGGTCAGCTCGCTGATGCACTCCACCACCGCCGAATGTCAGAGATGTTCTCTTCATTTCCTGTCCCCCCTGAAGGCGATCCACACCCCATGAGCCAATACACAAATCTCCTTCACAGGACTGCTGAAGAGCTCAAGAACGGTAGAAGTGCCCTGGTTTTTTGCTCGAGTGGTATGCGAAGAAGCCGTCGTTTTTCGAAAGAACTCTTAATTATCCTCGGTTATTCAGCAGAACAAGCTCAAGCCAAAGTTTTTAATACGCCTATTGCGGGGGAGAACAACATATGAAAGATATTACTGACACTCATGCCCGGTATCTGGCCCGGGTATATGCATCGATAAACGAGCAGGAACCAGAGATACTCAGGTTGATTGAACTGATTCGTACGAGTCGTGATGTTCACCTGACAGGGTTTGGAAGATCGCTTTGCATAGCCCAGATATTTGGAATCAGATTATTTCATTTTCGTGAACATATAAAAGGCACAATCAATTGCACCAGTGACATGATCCGTGCTCCAGTAACGAAGGGCAGTATCCTGATCACCTGTTCAGGTTCAGGAAGTAGACCTGAAACAATCTGCAATGTCAATTCAGCGAAATCAATGGGAGCATTTATCGCGTTGGTGACGGCAGAAGATAAATCCCATATTCGTGAGATTGCTGATCTCATAATCACTATACCCAGAGATAAGGGAGAATTTTACGGTGCCGGTGATTTTGAACAGGGGGCATATGCCTGTTTCGAAGTTATCATCAGCCTGATGGGTAAGACTTGCCATATTCCCAAAGAGGTTGTAGAGAGGTGGCATGTATGACTAATCCTTTTGAGTACCTGTATCCTGAAGTCTATCGGAGAAATGAGGGGGTATCTTACACCCAGGTGCCACTCCCGAGTTATATTTCCGGGGAATTATATCTCGGCCCAGTTCCCTGCCGATATGAAAGCAGGGAGGTCTTTGAAGCATGGGCTGCTCGAAAGAATATTACCGATGTCGCCTGCCTTCTCTCAAATCATGATATTCTCGAAAGATCACCCGAGTATCCGTATGTGATAAATAATCCTAATAAAAAGTGGAGACATAGGCAATTCCCAGTCCCTGATTTCGGTATTCCCTTTGACCGGGAAGAATACCTCAAATTTGCCTGTTCGATTGCTATTGGCATTAAAGAGGGCAAAATTACTTTAGTTCACTGCGGTGCAGGCATTGGAAGGACAGGCTGCCTCAGTATTGTAGTACTTCTCCTCCTCGGTTTTTCTCTGGAAGAGGCAAAGAACATGACTCATCATGCAGGAGGATCACCAGAGAATGAGAAGCAATGGGAACTCATCCACTGGTGCCAGAATAAAATTGAGGAGGCAGGAGGGCCAGATGCTCTGCTAAATCAGTATCAGATCGCAGAGGAACATCATGAATAAAGTGACCCGGTCAAAAATTGGGTGATGAACTATCAATGCCCTTTTGCATATTCATTAGAGAGAATGGTAGAATTTCTGAAAGAACCCGATATTAGTCACCAAAAAAATTATGAATCATTATGCACACACTACAGCGGAATGTTGGACAGTGCCAATGCAATCGAACCGACATCCGATGGGGGCTGTATTATTGCCGGCAATATTATAGGGAAAGGTATTTCTTGTGCAGTAGATTTAGAATTAATTCGAACTGTCCCAAAAACCGCATACATCAAGAAGGTATGGATAGTTAATATTGATATATCAGGTAGATTAATATGGCAGAAATCATACGGATTTCTACACGACATTAGTGCAACGGATATCGAAGTGACAAGAGATGGGGGGTATGCCATCATAACGTGGAAATACGATAGTAACCCGGAAAGAGATAACACAGTTATCAAACTCGATCCCCTTAATCCATCGATAGCCAGCCCATCAATATCTGATATTACCTCATCATCTGCCAGGATAACGGCAAACAATACACAATCCGATGAGCAAATTACCGTTTGGTGTGAGTGTCAAGAATTTGGGACAGATAAATTATACCGGACCCCAAACCAGACAGTCAATTCCACCACCCAGTATACTGCAAATCTTACAGATCTTGTTCCAGATACAAACTATGAATGCAAAGTCCTTGCTGCCAATTCCAGTTGGATAACGCATGGAGAATCTATAATATTGCAAACTCTTTAGGAGGGTTCACTCAAATTACCATATCCACGAATTTTTTTGGGTAGCCCACTGCTATTATCGACACTTGGATCGGGTCCGATAATTGATTTCTGTAAAATCCCTAATTTTGGTCAATATGAGTTTTTATTTGGAATGATCATTATATCTCTGTGTTTCAATTCTCGGACAACCTTATTGAAAAACAAGTAACCAGCTGAAAGAACATTATCCGAAGTGAACTTATGAAACATTAATTGGATATTCATACAGAGGGTGAACCACATGAGTAAGAAACCAACGAAAGAACCTGAAAATAAAATCCTCGCCCCTTTGGTAGGGAAAACCCTAACCGAAAGAAAAGATGAAAAATCACTCAGGTGTACCACAACACCTGACCTCATCAGATCCATACACGGGTATCCAGTACATGTGGGAAGCATCAGTGATGGAGAAGGTATCCCAAAGTTAGGTGAGCCGAGAGATGTATTTGTCTCAGGAAACTATGCATATGTAGTAAGTGAGTGCACCTACGCTCTCGAGATCGTAGACATCTCCAATCCTTCAACCCCCATTCATGCTGGTAGCATCAGTCTCGATAACAGTGAAGATACAGAAATATGGGGTGAAACTGCCAGTATTTTTGTTTCAGACAACGTTGCCTACCTGGTAAGTGAGTACACAGACGCCCTTGAGATTGTCAATGTTTCAAACCCAGCCACTCCCATCCATATGGGAACCATCAAGAACGGAGAAGGGGGGGCAATCCTGGAGTGCCCAGTTAGCGTTTTTATTTCCGGGAACTATGCATATATTACAAGTGCAAAGAGCAACGCCCTGGAGATAGTTGACGTATTCAATCCTTCAAAACCGGCCCACGTAGCCAGCATCGTACATGGAGAAGGGGGAGCGAAACTTGAAAGACCGAGAAGCGTCTGTGTTTCTGGCACCTATGCATATATTGCAAGTTTAAATGCTCTGGAGATTGTCGATATATCAAACCCCCACGTTCCGATTCATGTAGGCTCCATTTGCCATGAAGAAGGTGGTGCACTCCTGGATCATCCGGAATGCGTCGTTATTTCGGGAGGATATGCGTACCTGGCAAGTGAAAAAAGCAACGCTCTGGAGATTATCAACATCTCCAATCCCTCTGCACCGGTTCATGCAGGGAGCATCATACATGGGGAAGGGGGAGCAAAACTTGAAAGACCGAGGAGCGTCAGTGTAGCGGGTAGTTATGCATTTATTGCAAGCGAATATAGCAATGCTCTGGAGATAGTGGATATTTCAAATCCAGTTGCTCCTGTGCACAGAGTGAGTATCATAAATGGTGAAAGGGGTGCAAACCTGGATTTACCACAAAGTGTCTTTGTTTCTGGAAATTACGCCTATCTGGCAAGTGCAAAAAGCAACGCTCTGGAGATTATAAACGTCTCCAACCCTTATGCACCGGTTCACACAAGTTATGTAAGTGACGGTAAAGACGGGGCTAAACTGAACTTCCCCTCTTGTGTCTTTGTGTCTGGCAAGTACGCATATCTGACAAGCGAATTAGGCAATGCTCTACAAATCGTGGATATTTCAAATCCGGCTATTCCCAAGTACCTGGGCAGCATCAATGACGGGAAAGGTGGTGCTACTCTGAATAACCCAAAAAGTGTCTTCGTTTCAGGAAAATATGCGTATGTGGTGAGTACAGGGAGCAATGCTCTGGAGATCGTGGATATTTCAAATCCTTCGGCTCCGGCACATATGGGGAGTGCTGTTCATCAGGAAAAAGGGATAACCCTAAATTCACCACGAAGTGTTGTTGTGAATGATAATTATGCATATGTACCGTGTTGGGGGAGCGATGCTCTGGAGATCATAGATGTATCGAATCCGGTTGCCCCGGCATACACAGGAACAATTCGTAGTGACGGAAAAGGAGCAAATATGGAACACCCCATCAGCGTTTTTGTTTCTGAAAATTACGCATACCTGGCATGTTGGGGGAGCAATTCCCTGGAGATCATAGATGTATCAAATCCGGCTCTTCCGATTCACATCGGCAGTAGCCGTGATTGGGAAGAAGGAACCAAATTGGAACACCCGGTAAGCGTTTTTGTATCTGAGAAGTATGCATATATTGCAGGCAGGGATAGCCTTGAGATCGTAGATATATCAAATTCTGCTCACCCGGTTCACACCGGCTCCATTAGGAATGGAGAAGGAGGAGTCAAACTGGATTTTCCAGAATGTGTCTTTGTTTCTGGAAGATATGCTTACCTGACATGTCGTGATGCCCTGGAAATCATAGATATTTCCAATTCTGCCGCACCGATCCCTATAGGCCGAATTGTTAACGGGGAAGGAGGAGCCAGGCTGGATGGATTAAATAGCAGTGTCGTTATTGCTGGCAGGTACGCATTTGTCGCAGGCTGGGGGAGCAGCACTCTTGAGGTTGTGGATATCTCAAATCCTTCATCTCCTATTCATGCGGGAGGAATCGTGGACGGAATAGGGGTTCCAAGACTCAATCAACCTTCCAGCGTAGTTGTTTCGGGTACATTCGCATATATCACTGGTTATGAGAGTAACGCTCTTGAGATTGTGGATATATCCAATCCTTCCACTCCCTTTCATACTGGAAGTATCGTGAGCAATCTAAAGGGTGATAAGCCGGGTTGTCCAACCAGCGGCGTTGTGTCTGGAATATACGCATATATCGTAAGTGAAGGGAGTAACACTCTTGAAATCGTTGATATCTCCGACCCCCATTCCCCCCTCCTGATGAGCAGAATTGTGAGCAGACCAAGAGGTGACAAACTCCTTTGGCCATCCAGTGTCTTTGTCTGTGGAAAATATGCATATGTAACCTGCCAGGGTAGTTACTCTCTTGAGATTATTGATATCTCAAATCCCATTAATCCTATTCACCAAGGCCACACCAGTTTCTTTAGAGGATGTGTAGATCTAGATTGGCCCTCCTGTGTCTTTGTCTCTGGAAACTTTGCTTATATTGCATGTAGCAACGCCCTAGAAATTGTAGATATTTCAAATCCTATTAATCCTGCCCACAAAGGAAGCATCAGAGATGGGGAAGGCGGAGCGAAACTTAAAGACTCGACCAGTGTCTTTGTTATCAGCAATTACGCATATGTAACAAGTGCGAAAAGCAATGCTTTAGAGATCGTGGACATCTCTGATCCATCCGCTCCTGTTCATGTAAGTTGTATCATAGATCGGGAGGGAGGAGCGAAACTGAAGAGACCGAGTAGTGTCTTTATTTCAGGCAATATTGCATATGTCGCGAGTACAAATAGCAATGCATTAGAGTTGGTAGATATCTCGAACCCCAGATCTCCAACCCATGTGGGTAGCATTATCGATGGGGAGGGAGGAGCAAAACTGAAAAGACCGAGCAGTGTCTTTGTTTCTGGCAAATATGCGTATGTAACCAATAAGGGTAATAACACACTTGAGATTATTCAGCTGGAACCCTAAGAGAAATGAGTGCTCAAAAACCAAATACCACAACAATCCGAACACTCAATATTCTGGCCCTAGGGAATTATTGAAGAAAAAAGGCATGATGATTCTCATCAGTCTCAACTTATAAAAATGCGTCGCATTTTCCGGACACAATTCATATGAATGGTAACTGGGGATGTTACTGCTTGATAGGTATGGTGACGGACCCTATAGCTGTATTATCTTTCTCTGAGGAGTTTACCTGGTTGCGGCATTGACTGAGTCAAATGGAATCCAAATCTTTAGATTCTGATGGAAATCAGAAACAGAGGGGTAAATTCCGATAAATACACCCTTAAAAATGGTGTACACTGATTTGTATGGGGACATATTTTTGTCTACTATAAGAGCGGATTCCTCGATTGTTATCAATATCCCTAATCCGATGGATTTGGGAAGCATAATTGAGGGAAACAGATTTCTATGTAGGATTCGCTCAGAAGATGCAGGAACGATCCTGGTTGCAGGCACTTTAATCACCGGAATCCTTCTGATATCGAGTTGGCCATGAGGAGTGAAGACCTCTGGACAGGATGTAAAGATCTCCCTATCGCAAGACATGAGTATACACTCGTGATCGATGGCTGGAAATGGGACCTAAATCCGCAGATATCGTTCATTCCCAGGGCTTATTACCCGAACAATTATCTTGGTATTCGGCAATAAACACAAATTATTGTACTGATATCTGAATTAGAACACTTAATGTACAGATGAAAAAGGATGCTCTGATGGATAGAGATTGTTCATTCGAAAGTAATGTCTCAAAAATGAAAATCCAAAACTTTGGACATGATACAGTTAATACAATTACTGATTATGCAAGTACATATCGTATCCACAATTTTGGAAAAATTGAGACGCTCATAGCTATTCCATGAATATTCTCATGGGTTGAAAGAAAAGGTAGTATCTCTTTCTGTTACAGAAAGGGATACGGGAAAGGGTTATCGTTTAATGGTATCAAAAGCGACAAACTCAAATGTTTTTGCTGATATCTCTTTGACGCCATTCTTAAACTCAGGAGGTGTGACATTCCTTGAGATTAAATACGCAGCAACAGTACTTACTGTGGCATCATTTGGATCAGTGTTATATTCTGATTTCCAGGTTAAATCGGAGCTTATTTTAGTAAGTGGTTCAGCGAATGTCGGTTTAGGACCCCACCATAATCCACCATTGTTCACGTATACAACAACATTGTACTCTTCGGGGGTAACATTCTCAACTACACCGGAGACTGAGGAATCAGTAATTTCGGTTATATTGAGCGATGGGGTTACTGCAACCGAGCTATTCTCCACCAGTACAGATAAAGTCTCATTTGAATTGGGTTCAGCAGAGACGCTTCCCAGGCAGGCCACCAGTAAGGCAGAACAAAGTAAAATAATCAGACAACAACGATTTCGTGCCACATATGATAGTTCATCTTACTACCATATAAGAGTGATTATTGTAGTTGTCTATGCAAAATTCCCATG
>DATMXW010000131.1:0-10452 GCA_035561295.1 Methanospirillum sp.
ACTCTAAACTCTCCTATCTCCTTAAATTTCATGTGTTCAACATACTGACAATTTAATAAAATCAGAAACTAAAGCCTATAGATATGACTCAATACCCTGCACCTAATTAGGGTGTAGTGCTGGTGGACGTGAGAAATTGATACTTCTTGGTGCACAGATTATATATCTCCATTTCAGCGATTAGAGACGAAAATTGGCGTTAGGATAAGGTACGAACATTATACTAGTCAGTTCATGCACGACCATAAAAATAATCTTAACTCATACATTTCGGGGAACATCTCTCATTTTTGGCTTATCAGTTCTACTCTTCTCTGCATTCTTGTCAGTATTTACAGCCTTCAAACAGGATACACCATCATCTTTCAGAATCTCTTTTATATTCCGATCATTCTTGCCTGCATTTTCTATACCTGGAAGGGATTTCTCTTCTCCTGCCTTCTCGCATGCACGTATTTTGTCCTGATGGCAGGGTACACTCAGGATAATCTGGTTCTTTTCCAGGCTTTTATCCGTGTGATCCTTTTTGTGAGTATTGCAGGAGTAATTACCTTTCTAGCTCTTGGTTATCGCCGATCTGAAGAAGCAATGCGGCATCTGACTGAATTTCAGGATAACATTATCTCAAATGCCCGGGTCTGGATTATGGTTCTTGACCATAACGGAACACCTCTACTATGGAATACAGCTGCAGAGGAGATCAGCGGGTACCGCTCAGATGAGGTTGTGGGAAAGAACGATATCTGGAAACGTATCTACCCTGATAAAACATACCGAACCCAGATAACACAGGCAATAACCAGGATAATCAGTGAAGAAAAGTATCTGGATAATTTTGAAACAACTATTCAAACAAAAAATGGGGAAGAAACAGCCATTTCATGGAATACGAAACATATCCCTGATGGGGCCGGTGAGTTATCTACCTATATTGCCATCGGGGTGAATGTAACCGACCGACAGAAGGCTGAGAGTGCATACAAAGAACAAACCAAATTTATCCATACTCTTATCAATACTCTCCCTGTGCCAGTTTTTTATAAGAACAGGGACGGAATATACACCGGATGCAATACTGCGTATGAGCAGTCTTTCGGGATGTCACGTGATCAGATTATTGGTAAAACTGTCTATGACCTCTGGCCCAAAGAGTTCGCAGATGTATATTACCTGGCAGATCAGGAAGTTTTTGATTCATCCTCGAAACAACAGTATGAGTCATCAACGAGGTATGCTGATGGTACCATTCATCAGGTTGTGTTTTTTAAAGCACCTCTATTAGATAAGGTAAATCAGGTAACCGGCCTGATTGGGGCAATATTAGACATATCTGATCGTAAACGGGGGGAAGAGGCCTTACGAGAATCTAACCAGAAACTGCGCCTGCTTACCAGTCTTACCCGGCATGATATCTTTAACCAAATCAATGCAATACAACTTTTTTTTGATTTAGCCCTTACATCATCTGATCCAGCAAAAATACATGAGTATATTTCCCATGCTCAGCAGGCAGGAGAACTGATGGAGCGAACGATCGGGTTTACCAAAGAATATGAAAACTTTGGCACTACATCTGGTGGATGGCAGCAGATACGAGAAACGATCGAATCTGCAAAACTCGAAGTCTTTTCTGGAGATGTTTTTATTTACAATGAAATACCTGGTGATCTCGAGATTTATGCAGACCCTATCATCAGAAAGGTCTTTGCCACTCTTCTTGAGAATGCTATTCGCCATGGAGAGAAGATTTCATTTATCAAATTTGCATCTTCAATGTCAGCGAACTCCCTTATTATCACTTGTGTTGATGACGGAATCGGAATTCCGGATGAAGAGAAAGAGTTGATCTTTGATCATGGATATGGAAAGCATACTGGTATCGGCCTTTTTCTCGCCAGGGAGATTCTCTCCATAACCGGTCTCTCCATACGGGAGTGTGGGGAACCAGGTACAGGAGCCACGTTTGAGATACTTGTTCCGCCTGGGAAGTACCACAATCTCCCTGGGGATGTAATATGACGGATAAGGTCCATATCCTCTATGTTGACGATGAGCCCGATCTTCTTACCACGGGAAAACTGTTTCTGGAACGCCTTGGGGATTTCCACGTAACTCCTTCTTCCAGTGCTTCTGAAGCGATAGCGTTCCTCAAAGAGCATTCATTTGATGTAATTATCTCAGACTACCAGATGCCACATATGGATGGGATTGCTTTTCTCAAACATCTGAAAGCTGAGGGAAATTTGACTCCATTCATCCTTTTAACTGCTCGAGGCAGGGAGGACGTAGTTATTGAAGCACTGAATAATGGAGCAGCGTTTTATCTTGAGAAAGGGTTGGATGTTAAAGTCCATTTCACCGAACTCTCACATCAAATTCGCTCAATCGTATTGCATCGTCGTGCTGAAAAAGAACTTCGGGAATCAGAAAAAAGAGTTGCAGACATAATCAACTTTCTTCCCGATGCTACCTTTGCGATTGATATTCACGGAATTGTGATAGCCTGGAACCGTGCCATGGAAATGTTGACTGGTGTTTCGGGTTCTGATATGCTGGGTAAAGGAGATTATGAATATGCACTCTCCATCTATCATGAACGAAGACCGATTCTCATAGATCTCGTTCTTCATGACAATCCAGAAATCGCGTCAACATATCAGGTATTGAAAAGAGAAGGGTTGACCCTGGTTGCTGAATCTTCAAGTTTTTCGCTGTATAATGGACGGGGAGGTACCTTCTGGTTTACCGCCACTCCCCTCTACAATACAGAAGGCGATATCGTTGGAGCAATTGAATCTATCCGAGACATTACTGCTCGAAAAATAATTGAAGAAACACTCCGTGAAAATGAGGAAAGACTGCTCATGGCGCAGGAGATCGGTCAGAATGGCTGCTGGGAATATAATCCAAAAACCAATATGATCTGGGGTTCAGCTGAAGGACTTCGTATCTTCGGATTTCCTCCTATTGCCGGAGAAATTTCAATTGATGAGATAGAGGCTTGTATTCCCGACCGCAAGCAGGTGCATCAGGCACTTGTTGATCTGATATCTTTGGATCATGTGTATGATCTTGAGTATATCATTCACCCGGCTGATGGATCTGCCTCCCGGTATATTCATTCAGTGGGCAGGCTGGAAAGAGACAACGAAGGATCTGTCCGCCGTGTTCGCGGGATTATCCAGGACATTACCACACGAAAGGAAGCAGAACTGAAGCTTTTGAGGAGGAATGCTGAACTATTTGCTGCTGAGGAGGAACTCAAGCATCAATATAATTCATTAGTGTCTACTGATGAGATCCTTCGCCAGACAAAGGATTACCTGGAGAATCTGATATCAATTGCCAATGTTCCGATTATCGTCTGGGATCCGGCATTTCGAATCACCCGGCTTAATCATGCTTTTGAATTGGTGATAGGGAGATCTGCAGACGAAGTTATTGGACATTCTCTTGAGTTCCTTTTTCCCCCTGACCAGGCAGATCGCAGTATGCGACTCTTTCAGACGACCCTTGACGGGGTCAGATGGGAGACGACTGAGATAGATATCATGCATCGTGATGGATCATTACGGACCCTTCTATGGAATTCAGCAACCCTCTATACTCAGGATGGGCTTTCGCCGGTCGCAACCATCGCCCAGGGTCATGATGTTACGGATGAACGAAGACTTGAACAGGAGAAGGAGATTGCGCTTGCCCAGATAAAACAAAACCTTGCTCAACTTGCTATACTGAATGATGAAATCAGAAATCCCCTGACCCTCATAACCCTCAATGCGGATACTCTGAGCGACCGCCTGGTGTCTGATCAGATCTTTGAACAAACCCGGCGGATAGATGAGATGATCAATCAGCTGGATAAGCGATGGATGGAATCTGATAAGATTCTCGATTATCTGCAAAAACATCACAAGATATCGTTTGATTCACCACTTGAGAAAGTGTTTCCCTCTAAAAGAACGGGTGACAACCTGATAGAAGAGGTTCAGGCTCAGCTCTATACAATCCTTGATAGTATTGATGCCCTGGTATATGTTGCTGATATGAAGAATCATGATCTCTTATTTATCAACCGACGGGGACGGTCAAAATTTGGTGATATCACTGGGAAAAAGTGCTATAAAAGCATCCAAAATAATCAGGAAGGACCATGTTCGTTCTGCACAAATCATCTGCTTATCGATAAATCCGGACCAACCGGTGTCCATCGATGGGAGTATCAGAACACCCGGAATGGCAGATGGTATGATTGCCGGGATCGAGCGATCCGGTGGAGTGACGGTCGTTTAGTCAGGCTGGAGATTGCGACCGATATTACTGATCGCAAGTTTGCTGAGGTGAATGTACGAAAAAGTGAGGGTCCTGTACAGAGAAACCTTGGTGCTGTTCTTTCTCCTGAAGAGAATATTGAACACTTCACCCTTACCGATATTATTGATCTCCCTGAGGTCCAGCACCTGATATCTGATTTTTATTCAATCACCGGGATTGCGGTGGGTATCTTTGATCTAAAGGGAAATACACTCATATCTGAAGGATGGCAGGATGTGTGTACACAATTCCATCGTCTCCATCCTGAAGCCAGCCAAAATTGTCTGGAAAGCAACACCTATTTAGCACAAGGGGTTATTCCCGGGACATTCAGGATCTGTAAATGTAAGAATAATCTGTGGCACGTTTCAACCCCGATTGTTGTGGGGGGTCTTCCTCTTGGAAATTTGTTCATTGGCCAGTTCTTCTTTGATGATGAAGAACCTGATTACTCTCTCTTTCGGGATCAGGCAAAACAGTATGGATTTGATCCTGATGCTTACCTTACTGCAATCAACCGGGTTGCACGGGTAAGCAGGAAGAAGATCGACACGGTAATGCAGTTTTATACCCGGTTTATACACCTGATTGCCCAAGTGAGCTGGAACAATATCAAACTTGCACGAACCATTCATGAACGTGATGCCCTACTCATCTCAGTTCAGGAGAGTGAAGAGAAATTCAGGAGCTATATCAATAATGCACCAAATGGTGTTTTTGTCGTTGATGAAAAAGGACGGTACCTTGAGGTAAATCCAGCAGCCTGTGCCATAACCGGGTATTCTGAAGATGATCTTCTGCAGATGCAGATTTTCGCTCTTCTTCCTCCTGAATCATATGTGTTGGCAGAGAAGCATTTTCAACAGCTTGTTGAAAAAGGAAGGGCCATAGGAGAATTCGTATTCAGACATAAGGACGGGTCTCTTCGCTCCTGGGTTGTTGATGCTGTTCAGATTACTCCCACCCGTTTTATTGGGTTTGTTCAGGACACAACTGAACGAAGACAGGTGGAAGAGTCTCTCCGGGCTAGCGAAGAGAAGTACCGGCAACTAATCGAACATGCAAATAATGCCATTGGGATTGTGCAGGAATGTCAGTTGCAGCTGGTCAATCCCCGGATGGTTGAACTCACCGGGTACCAGGAATCGGATCTTCTCTCTAACCGATTTTCAATGTTTATTCATCCCGATGACCGGGAAATGGTTGTTGAGCGATACTGCAGGCGCATTCGGGGTGAAGATCCTCCATCCCGGTACACATTCAGGCTGATAACAAAGGAGAATAACGTGACCTGGGTTGAGATTAGTGCTGTTGTCATCGAGTGGGAAGGACAACCTGCAACCCTGAATTTTCTGATTGATATCACTGATCGGAAACGAGCAGAGGATGCCCTTTTAGAGAGTATGGAGCGATACCGTATCCTGAGTGAGAATGCCCCGGTGGGTGTCCTGGCTTGTGATAGGGATGGCAGGATCACGTATCTCAATCCTAAAGTACTTGAGCACCTGGGATCGCAAAGTGAGGAGAAGACAAAAGAGGTTAATCTTCTTGTGTTCCCCCCACTTGTGGAATCCGGATTTTCTCAGATCCTCTCAGAGGTTCTGATCACCGGAAAGCCTGCACTTTCAATTGAATTTAAATATACTTCAATCTGGGGAAAGACTGTTCATTACCTGGGTCACATCTCCCCCTTAACCAAAGAAGGTCATGTGTATGGAGCCCTGATTATTCTGGATGATATTACCGATCGACAGAAAGACGAAGAGGCCCTTCGTGAATCAAACCAAAAACTCCGTATGCTCACCAGTCTTACCAGGCATGATATTTTTAACCAGCTCTCCGCTGTTGAGCTCTTTCAAAACCTTGCCCTGCAAACGACAGAATTGACAAAAATTCAACGATATATCACTCAAGCCCAGGAGGCAGGAGAACTGATAGAAAAGACGATTGGGTTTACCCGGGAGTATGAAAACTTTGGAATTGTTTCAAGTGGATGGCAGCGTATTTATGAATTGATTGAATCGGCAAAGAGTGAAGTGTCTTTTGGTACGGTAAAAACGGATAACAAGATACCTCAGGATCTTGAGGTGTATGCCGACCCAATCATCAGGAAGGTCTTTACGACCCTTTTAGAGAATGCAATCAGGCACGGGGGGAAAATTACCAGGATTCTATTTACCTGCCATGAGGAAACAAATTCTCTGATTATCACCTGTGAAGATGATGGTAACGGGATTTTATTAGATGAGAAGGAACTGATCTTTGACCATGGGTACGGGAAGAACACTGGTATTGGGCTCTTTCTGGCAAGAGAGATCCTCTCGATCACTGGACTATCCATCAGGGAGTGTGGAAAAACCGGAGAAGGTTCGAAATTTGAGATCCTGGTACCGGAAGGGAAATATCGATCGCACCCAGAGGATGGGAAATTGAGAGAGGATCGTTCTGAGGATGATCCTGGTGAAAATCCCGAAATTTCCCGCTAAATCATGATTTTGGGAGCCAGTACTGTTGTTCCTCACCGGAAGGAATTGCATAATTTCACAGTCCTTATTCTGATCAAATTGCGTTCCTTTTTTCAATCCGGCCCCGCTGTGATCATACCTGAGTAACCTGGAAAAGGGGTGGGTCTAAATCATGCGATTTGAACTCTGATTTCGATAAAACCGAAGAAACCTGCACTTATATTGCAACGTTATTGGTTATTGGTATGAAGACGACTCATAGTATCACTTCTCCCCATTTCGTGGCATAGCGAGAAGATATGGAAGAGGGTTAAGCCCCAATTCTGGCCTTTTTTTTGGGTGCCCTGTGTGATTACGTTAGCAAGAATACTTTTGTTAACCGAATCAATATTTTATGTCCATATAATCTTCCTTTCCCAATTAGCGGCCAGATAAATCCTCCAATCCCAGGGTTCGGAATGAATGGCGCAATAAGGGTGATACACCTTATTGCTCTGATTCCTCAAACCCTTGAGGGATACTGACGATGCGCCGGTGACAGTCGAAGTGCAGCTATGTTGGCAATCAGGTAATAGATCAGCATGGCGAATGTGCTGACTGCTACGACCATGGCCAGATCTGCAATGAGGAGGGCTGCGATCATACTGGCTCCGATGATGGCTATTGCATAATGCGGGGTGTGGAAACAGGGATGAATCCTGCCAAACAGGGTCGGAAGATCCTGGCCATAGGCCATAGATAAGACGATTCTTGATATTCCTATAATGGTGGTCAGAAGAATACTTGCCGTTGCAATTATAGCCCCTAGTCAGATTACCTGGACAGCTCCTGAATTGTTGGTCATTTCCATGGCCGCTGCAAGAGGAGAATCAGACGCTATACGAGCAGAGGTTCCGGCAAGCCCGACAGAGACAATACTCACGAGGAAGTAGATCACTGTTGAGATTCCGAGCGCAAGATACAGGGAATGGGATATGGTTATTTTTGGGTCCTGCACTTCTTCCCCCATGATGGTAACCCGGGAAAATCCTGTATCGCTAAAAAAGGTGAGGGCAGATTCACTGAGAATGTCCATCGATCACCTGTAGTACTATCCTTCGTTGTCAGCGTTCAAAGATTCATCGAACCAAGGAATTATGTTCTTTTACCGCCTTGAATGATGGTAATTTTAGGTATCAGAAGGAGAACCCTTCGGATATCTCCATTTTTTTCAGAAGCTGTTCTCCTGCAGAGCCAACATACACGTCTGCTCATCTTCACGGATGGGAACTTACCACTACAGGATACCGCCGGTCATTTGTTCTGCATACCGTATTGAGTGGATCCGGGTCAGGTGCGTTTTGAATTTTTAATACATTGTTACAATCGTGTGAACTTTTGGAAGGTCCAGGTTTGTCAGATGTCATGTCGGTTTATCTCTTTTGGTGATTGGTGTGCCGTGAATTTTAATACCCCCTTATAACCTCCAGGTTCAGAGGGGGAACCGATCTCATTTTAGAGGCTTATATGTCACCAGGTCGTATGATAGAATATGCGCCGCACAAAGCGGTGGGAAAGGAATACTATGAAAGGAATAACAATCGTCCTTGTCCTGGGCCTTATCGCCCTTGCAATAGTCCTTCCGGCATCAGCTGCCGGTCAGGGCGGGAATGGAAAGATGCTCCAGAGCGCAGCAGGATCAGGGCAGCAGTGTACGGGTTGCCACAATCAGAATTGCCCGCATGAAGACTGTCCAAACAACCAGACCCCACCACAGGATGGTTCCGGCCTGCAGTATGGAAAGAATGTGAACAGATAAAACCTGGTATCATGATGAAAAGAACAACAATCGGAATTATCGGGATCAGTCTGGTTGCCATACTTGCGATCCTGATCATAACGCTCCCGGTCTCGGGAGAGAATGGAGCCGGACCACAGAATGGTACTGAAAACCAGTATGGTGGAAAGCTGTTTCAGAATGGAGCCGGGCAGGCAATGCAACAGGCAGGGAATATGAATGGAACCTGTATCCGGGAAGACTGTCCAAATAACGGAACGCCAAAACTGGATGGAACTGGGCAGAAATTTGGACAATCGGGCAGGGGATCTGGAAATGGGGGTCATTTCGGGCATAATTGCCGGGGATCTGGTCAGGGATAACCAATCCTTTTTTTTTATTCACCTCATCTGAGCATTTACCAATCTGTCGATATCATTCTGAGATCGCCTGAGGAGACAGAAAGGGGTTATATTTTTTAGGGTTCTGCATTATAGTCTGCAATGCGGGAATGGAGGGGTATTTATGAAGCAAAGATTTCTGCCTGACGATCCGGAAACATGGTTCAATCGAGCAAGACCGAGCAGTCTGGCCGATGCACATAGTGATGAAATCTATTTTGAAGATCTCAGTTATCCTGCAAAACAGGCAGCGGACAACGGCATCACAGTAGGTTTTATTTTTTAAACCCTCCGTTTCCGTATACTCGCGACATGCACCATCTGGTTACCCTGCTCGAAGATTAGGAATGTGGATGCACCCGAGGAGATTTGTGCAGGCTGATTACTCTACATATATGTGGTCAAATCCGATACCCAGGATTTTCCGTGCCCATCGAAGAAGAGCATTATCTTCAGGTGTTATCTCTGGCTGAGCAGTTAATTCTATGAGCCGAGCGGGTAATCAGGATAAAATAGGTATCTGTGATCTATCTCCAGGATCAGGAGATTAAAAGGATCACATTTTCAGAGCAAATTGTTGTTCCTATTCGGTTGCTTTCAGAAAGCACGGTATACAGAGATTTTTCCCATTATGCTCACGGGTCTTCGCATCGGCTACCATCTCTCCACAATAACCACACGGAATTGAAGTAAATATCCGTGCCTTCTGTGGAGGTTTCATCTCAACAAACTCAATGTTCACTACTTTTTCAGATGGTGCAGCCAGGATGGCCTGTGATACCTGACCCATCATCTCATAAAACAGCTTCTGCTCTTCAGCGGTAGCCTTACCAGAGAAGACCTTTGGCCTGAGATCATCCATCTCCGGTTTTCTGGGCATGAACCCTTCAAGACAGGTACTTACTCTGACTGCTTTATCGCTCTTCCGGCAGTAGAAGGTAAACACATGCTTGCCATAGTCATGGATGATTAGGTTTCCTTTTCCTGCCGTGCATCCGGTAACCACCTGGATCGCATCCACCCCGCAGGCATCGGTCTCGGCTATCGCAACAAGTTCTTCGTCTTTTGGCCGGGCAACTCCGAGTGCTTTCATCGCTGCGATCGCTACCTGATATCCGCTGGACAGACCCGGACAGACATGGCCGTGAAATGCTGCTGCCTCTTCAAATGTCGCATAATGTGGCTGTTCCTGCACAGCCGGTGATTCTGGTGAACACATAATTACTCCTTAGTTCTCCTGATGTATCATATCGGCACCAGAGTGTCCAGGAATGATACACGTAAGTTCCCTCTATGGTTCCCATGATAACCGGGAGACCATAGACTTATTCGAGATCTCGAGGGTAAACGGAGAACCAAGCGTGTTTTATGAAATACTATACCATTGATACATCTGCACTAATAGGCGTTTGAAGCCAGGTTTCTATTTCCGGAAATCAAGGGAACATAGAAAAAGAATGAGAAGAGCAATTATTCAGAAATATTCTGATTTTTTGGATTTTTTACCATCAGGAAG
>DATMXW010000132.1:0-6866 GCA_035561295.1 Methanospirillum sp.
TTATAAATGAGACTGGAATTCTTTTTTCCGCAGACTCAAAAACAGGTCTTAAGAATTGGAAATTTGGCGTTAGTGACGCATTTTTGTCCGGACCTGTGGTCTCCAATAGTGATGTTTACGTTGGATGCACCGATCATAATCTCTATGCCATAAACGAAGCAAATGGGAGAGAAAAATGGAGGTTTGAAGCAAACGATACGATTGAGGCCGGGCCTGCAGTCTCAGACGGTGTTGTATATGTTGGATGCACGGATCATAATCTTTATGCAATAAACACTGCCAACCAGAGTGAAAAATGGAGATTTACCACCGGTGATGCGATTAAGGCTGTACCGGCTTTCTCTGACGGGGTTGTTTATATCGGTAGTACTGATAAAAAACTCTATGCAATTGATGCCATGACCGGTAAGGGGATGTGGATGTTTGAGACTGGCAAGGAAATAACTTCTACTCCGGTCATTTCTCAAGGAATCGTTCTTGTGCAGAATTCATACGATAAAATCTACGCCATTAATGGCCAGAAAAACCAACAAAATAGATCATAATAAAAAAAACGGACTCTCTTTTTTTCCCTTTTCCGTTCTGGTTTGTCTCTGTTTGAAAGGTGTTCAGTGGTATCTCTCATCAGAGATTGTGCTTATTTTTTTTACAGATCGGTAAAAATTCGCCCACCGAGTGTAGGAGGGATACTTATACCTCCTTCTCTCTTCCGGGTCTCCCGCCATCACTTCTGGTTCTCCGGATTCTAATACGGACAGATGATGGGAAGTGATAACTCCGGAGTCCTGCCATCAGGAGTCCATGTTGGCTGGTCGTGATGCATCTGGATCAGGTTTTTTATCTTGACCTTCTCTCCTATTGTTCCCGTCAGTATCTGGGGGAGTTGCTCCTGGGGGTCGGCAATTCCTTCATTTGTGTAGGTCTTTCAGATGATGGGGGGGGAAAGGTAAATAAAAAAGGTTTGGTGACTAACTATAGCGATTATGGGTCCATCTCCTGGGTTGATGATATGAGAACGGGATATTTTATGTTTCCATGTGAGAATAAAGCCAAATTATCTTCTCAGTGAAGAATGTTGAAATTACCAATGGAGGTTAAAAATGCGATTTTTTCTGATTCTTCTGATCATAATTCTCCTTTTTCCTGCTGGAGCTTTGTCGGCAGATATTCCAAAGACTGTTCTTGCAGTCTATATTATCGGTAGTGATCTTGAATATGACCCCCTCCTCTCAGCCAATGACAATGCCATACATAAAGGAGCGGGGACGAACGATATGAAAGAGATAGTAACCGGCTGGGGTGATGGATCTGATAATCTTGATATTATCGTTGCATATGGTGGATCCAAAAAAAAGGGCTGGGAGGGAATGACGGTGGCAACCGTTGATGATCTGAAAAAAGATCTTGAAAATAATATTATTGGTGATTCTGAAAACTTTTATCAGGGCTGGGAAGATGCAAATATGGCATCAGAGATTGGGATCTCGACATTTTTGAAACATATCGAGAAAAGTTACCCTGATAGCCGGGTTTTTCTAATACTCTGGGATCATGGTACTGCATATTATGGGTTTGGGAGGGATGATAATTTTGAAGGGAGCACAATATCACCTGTTGCTCTTCAAAAAGGACTGAGCAATATGAAGAAACCAGTTGAGATCCTGGGATTTGATGCATGTTTTATGGCAGATATTGAATACCTACGATTTCTTCATCCATATGTCCAATATGTCATTGCGTCTGAAGAAACAGAACCCGATCATGGCTGGGATTACGAGAGTCTTGTAAAAATCCTGAAAGAAAATCCGAATCAGCCTGCCTATGATTTAGGGGAGAATATCATTAATTCCTATATGAATAACCCTGCCCATCAAAAAGGAGCATTATCTCTTTCATTTCTGGATCTCACATATCTTCCGGAATTACTCAGTACATTTGAGTCCTTTTCTCAGGCTCTTCATTCTTATGCGAGTAAACCGGAATCCTATCACACCCTCTCACAATGGGCAGGTTCTTTATCCAGACTTGGGATTACTAAAGATATTGAGGGGAAAGAAAAACACCTGATGGTTGATCTTCTGGCTCTCGCACAGATCGCTCAAAAAGAGATCCCTGACATTTCACAAGAAGCAACAGCCCTTCAGGACATTGTATCGAAATGCATTTTATATTCACGTCAGGACTCTCCACAAACTCAGAAACATGGAATTGGTATTTTCTCTCCGGTAATGGCATCCCATCAGATGTATAATAACCAGATTCAAAAGGATACAATCCTAAATCTCTCTCCAGAATGGATCGATTTCCTCAATCTGTTTGCTGATCAGATGAGATCTGATATCATTTCACCGAATCTGGTTCCTTACAAGAATGGATTTATACTGAAAGAGGATGGATATACACTCGTTACAGAAGTGTATTATCAATATCAAGACGATAATAGCCGCCTTATACTAGGTCAGGAACCTGTAGAGCGGGATGCTGATGACCACATTAATCTGACACCGTGGGATGGTTCTGAGCTATATCTGGGGGATGAGATATCATCGTCCATCCTTCCGGCCTATTTTGTGGAGACGAATGAGAACGGGATTCAACTCTATTATGCATGGGGGGAGCTACGACAGGGAGAATTCCAAAGTCTTGTACGGATAGATCTCTGGTATAATAGTGAAATCGGGGATCTTAAGTGGATCATTCGCCCATACTCATATGATGAAACCGGGCAGCAGGAATTCTCCCGGTCTGCAGCCAGATTGTCAACAGGAGATGAGTTACAGATATATTCTCGTGCAATAACAGAGACTGGAGAATACTTCTGGACTGAAGCTGGTCATGTCCGCTGGAGTGAAGCAGCAATCCTGCAGAAAAAGCGCATGCCTTGTGGAAAATATGGAATTGCAGTTGTCGCAACTGATCTTGCCGGGAATATTGGCCAATCAGAAGTAATTCCGTATGATATCCCATGTACCGATACCCCCTGAGGAATGAATCATGAATAAATCCTTACATCATCCTTCGCCCTATCTTCTCTTCACGAGAACGATATCCTTTATCTGTATCGTTATTTGTATAATCACACTCTGCATCTCACCAGCTAGTTGTTCAAAAAGTAAGGGATTATTTGACGGAACTACTTTGAGTCTTGAACTAGATGCAATCACTGCTGATGTTCCCGAAACTCCTGGTTATCTGGAGAATAAAGAAGAAGTCATCAAAGGTAATCCGCAGGATGCCCAGGCATGGATAGATATCGGTAGAGCTCAACTTAAGGCAGAGAATTGGGAAGAGGCTGAGGAAGCGTTATCCCGATCAGTTAAGTTGGATCCGCAATCAGCAGAGGGATGGAATGGATATTTATGGACCCTGCGGTACCTTGAGAAGTATGACAACCTTCTCACTGAATCCCTAAAAGCAATTAATACGAACCCCAAATGGGCTGGAAATTATTATTATCAGGGTATTGCTCTCTCCAATCTGGAAAGATATGAAGAATCCGTCCAGGCATTTGACAAAGCAATCGTAATAGAACCGCAATATTTAGATGCATGGATTGATAAGGGAACAGCTCTTAATAGCCTTGAACAATATAATGAATCTTTACAGGCTTTTGATACAGCAATTCAGATTCAACCAAAGTCACCCCAGTCATGGCTTGCTAAGGCAAACGCTCTCGCATATTCTGGAGAATATGAAGAAGCTTTCCAGGCCTATGACAAAGCGATTCTAATTCAACCAGACTATTACTATGCTTGGAATAACAAAGGTTTTTTTTTAGGAGAACTGGAACGATATGAGGAAGCTGAAGAGGCCTATACTAAGGCTATCCAAATTAATCCTGATTCCGCGGTAACATGGAGTAACCTGGGTGCTGCCCTTAATAATGAAGCAAAATTTGAAGAAGCTATTACCGCCGCAGATAAAGCGATACTGCTGGATTCTAGCCTGAGCCATCCATGGTATGTCAAAGGTTTTGCCCTTGCTGGGAAGGGTGAATACGATAAAGCCATCCCAGCATTTGATAAAGCAATTCAACTCGATCCAAAGGATGGTTATTATTGGTATACGAAGGGCTTTTGTTTAGAGATGATGGGAGATAATGAAGAAGCCATTGAAGCATATGACAAAGCCATTTCTCTTGGAGATGAATCTGCAGTGAAAGCAAAAAAGGCAATATTACGGAGCAGAATAATTTAAATTATTCCTTACATGCAATTGCTTTTTGCATATATTGAAAATTGGGGTAAATGAATCACCTGATGGTGATCTGAAAGACAGATACTCATCTTTTTTTGGAAATTGTAAAGAGATATATTCTATATTAATAATTCCATGGCATTTTAATTGATAAGGGCCCATCCAACCACCTATAACTAATATATGGGTTATATCGATCACTAACAAATTATTTTCACATGGTATTTCTAGACCTCAGGGTGTTTGGATAGCCTCGTTCGTGCTCAAAGGATGAATAAGAATCTTTAAATCATTTATCCTCATAGTATCCATAATGAAAATATATAGCCTTTTTTTCGCCGTTTGTATTCTAATATTGTGTATTTCTCCGGGTGTATGCTCGAATAAAGGGTTAATGACTGGTGCCATTACATCTGAACATAACGAAGCATTTGTTGCTGATGTTCCAGATACTCCGGGATATCTTTCAGAAAAAGAGACCGCGGTGAAAGTAAACCCTCAGGATGCCAAAGCGTGGATTGAGATTGGGAAATTCCAACTCAAAGCAGGAAAATGGACGGAAAGCGAGGAAGCGTTTTCTAGGGCCGTTACTATTGATTCGAAGGAAAGAAGCGGCTGGGATGGGTTATTAATGGCCTTATTAGAACTGGAAAAATATGATGAATTATATTCTCGTTCTCTTGAGGCCATCAAAAATCACCCGGACTGGATCTGGGGGTATATCGAACAAATTATTGCACTTGATAAGCTGGGGGGAAGAGAGGAGGAAGCACTCAAGGTAATTAATATCGCTATCCAAAAAGATCCCGATTTTGATTTCTTGTGGGTTCTTAAAGGTATTATCCTTAATGAACTTACCAGATATGAAGAGGCTATCCAGGCAACCGATAAAGCGATTCAAATTACGCCGGATTATGCTATGGCCTGGGGTGAAAAGGGATTTTACCTCAATAATCTTAAAAAATATGAAGAAGCACTCCCCATTTTGGATAAAGCGCTAGAATATAATCCACAAGATGCACACGCATGGACTAATAAGGGGGTATCACTTATGAGCCTGGGACGAGGGGAAGAAGGGGCTTCAATGTTTAACCGGGCTATTGAAATCAATCCAAATTTATACCTGGCATGGTGTAATAAAGGGAGAATTCTTGCTGATAATCCGGATACCTATCCTGAAGCGATAGAAGCATTAGATAAAGCTATTTTGTTAAATCCGGATTTTGCTGAAGCCTGGTACCTTAAAGGGAATATTCTTGATGATAATCCGGATACATATACTGAAGCGATAGGAGCGTTTGATAAAGCCATTTCGTTAAACCCGGATTTTGCTGAAGCCTGGAATAAAAAAGGGTTCGTGCTTATGATTCTTGAGCAGTATGAAGAGGCTCTTAAATCGTTTAATTCAGCAATTTCAATTAATTCGGATGATTCCTATTTCTGGTCAAATAAAGGAGCTGCTCTCAGTAGTCTTGGTAAAAATGAGGAGGCAGTATCTGCACTTGATAAGGCATTACAGATTGATCCACAAAACCAGTTCGCTAATTCAAATCGGGATCTGGCCTTACAAAAAATTTCAGAAGTAAAAAAGGATAATTCCGTTAGTACTCAAAGCACAAATAACGAGAGTAAAGATGACGACTGGGTTTCACTAGCCCTTGAATTCGAGAAGGAAAAGAAATATGAGCAGGCAATAGAGGCGTATGATAACGCATTAGCAGCCGATCCAAAATTAACAATAGCATGGTACAATAAAGCAACAATACTCTTTTCCTTAGGTAAATATGAACAAGCTATTTTGTCATACAATAAGGTTGTGGAGAATGATCCTAATGACTATGAAGCCTGGAAGGATAAAGGAAGTGCTTTATGTAATTTAGGAAAATTTGAAGAGGGAATTGTAGCATTTGATAAGGCTCTCAGTATAAAACCGGATTATACAATTGCATCAGATTACAAAAAAAATGCACAGAAAGATCTTGAAAAAATAAAGACCGAATCTGAACCTTCTGAACTCATTACAGATGTCCCGACACTTATTCCTACTCCTTCTCCATTGTCTGACACTCCCGTCCAGATTGTAGGTAAAAATAGCGATTCTTCATCAAATCATGAGGACGCCGTTGAATGGAATAAAAAAGGACTCGCGTTAATTAATCAGTCAAACTATAAAGAAGCTATTAAGGCATACGACGAAGCGATTAAAATTGACCCGACATATTCAGAGGCATGGAATAACAAGGGAGTTGCCTTAACAAACAAGAGTACAACTACAGAAGCAATGGAGGCTATAGACCAAGCATTGCAACTAAATCCGAAATATGCTGATGCATGGGTTAACAAGGCTATTGTCTTTGAATTCCTGGAAAAGTATGAGGATGCAATCGATGCACTTGATCAGGCACTGCAGATTGACCCAGATTATGATTATGCATGGTTTAACAAGGGTTATTACTTGGAACGCCTGGAAAAGTATGAAGAAGCTATCCTAGCATTTGATAAGGTAATCAATGATTCGAGGCTTTTCGAGGCGAGTAAGCATAAAGCCGCAGAGTTAAGAGAGATGGTAAATAAATCTGGCGTAACGACATCAAGAGGCCTATTCAGCGACAAATTGTTATAGTAATCAAATATCTCTACAATGTCATGTTTGAAGCGTTCATTAATCT
>DATMXW010000133.1:0-5058 GCA_035561295.1 Methanospirillum sp.
TTAAATAACCTTAATTCCCTCGGTGGAATCACTTTTCATCTCCAGGGAACGTAATACTATAATGAACTCCCCTTTCCACATTTTCTATCTCCACATTCCCGGATAACTGCCTTATCAACCCAACTATTAAGGATGAACCAAATCCTGTCCCTTTCTTTGGATCATATCCAGGTGGAAATCCCTGGCCATTATCACGATAATCCAGAGAGTAGTTCAATGTATCAGGATCATATGAAAGAATAATTATAATCTCCCCTTTCCGCTCATCGGTAAAGGCATATTTTAACGAGTTAGTGAGTAATTCGGTAATTATCAAGCTGCAGGGGACTGCAATATCGATTGAAAATTCTATGCCTCTGGCCTGGATGGTACAGGTAACCCCACCCTGAGAAATGTTATAGGAATTAAATAAATAATTTGTAATTCTCTGCAGATAGTCATGATAATTTATTTTATTCAATGTATCTGACTGGTACAACAGTTCATGCACAAGAGCCAGGGATCTCACTCTGGTCTGTGTCTCTTTAAACAGGGATTGGACAGTAGGTTCTTTGATTGTTCGTGACTGCATGGAGAGGAGGGAAGATATCACCTGCATATTGTTCTTCACCCGATGGTGAATCTCCCGAAGAAGTATCTCTTTCTCTAAAGAAGCCTCTTGTATCTCCTTTTCCATCAGTTTTTGCTCGGTGATATCCTGAATAATCAGGGTGAGATGGCCGGACCTCCCTTCCACATCACTATCAGACTCCCCCTGTCCTCTGATGGCCCGGTTTGAACCATCATCCCGGATTATCCAAAATTCAAGGGTAAATGGACTCCCAAAATTCATTAAGGCCTTCATTGAAGAGTCAAATTGATCCTGATACTGGGGAGTAATCACGGCAAACAGGTCTGAATAAAATAGAGGGGATTCTGAAGAATCAAGACCTAAAATCCGACGAAATTCGTCTGAAACGTAGACTTGACCTTTCGCAACATCCCATTCCCAGACTCCGAGATGTGCAATCGATTGAGCTTTTTTGAGAGAACGTTCACTCTCTTTGAGAGCCTGCTGATTCTTCTCCAGGGCTTCATATGCGATCCGACGTTCCTTTTCGATGGCAGTCAGATCCGCATTTGCTGCATAGAGGTCTTCATTTCTGCCATAGAGTTCCAGGGTCTTTCGTTCTAATTCTCTTTCAACCTTCTTTCTATCAGAAATGTCTCTGCTTACCCCAAGGAGCTCTACCTTTCCGGTATCTCTGTTTACAAAAAAATTCGTAATAGCCTCAGTCATTACCGTAGAGCCATCTTTACACGGTTGTTCGAGCTGAGTTATAAAAAACTCTGTTTTTGTAGGGTTTGAAAGAAACCTTTCAAGATACATCCGGACTGTATCTTGAAAGCAATAAAAAACCTCTGGTATGAGTGCATCAGAGGATGGTTTTTCCATGACTTCTTCTGCTGAATATCCCAAAAGACGTTGTATTGAGGGGCTTACATAGGTGTAATGCCAGGTGTCGATATCCAGGATCCAGACGACATCCTTCATATGTTCGGTAATGAGACGGTACTTACTCTCACTAGCAAGTCGCAATTTCTCATTCTGTTTTTTCTCGGTAACATCAATAATTGTCCCGAATATTGCAGGACTCCCCCCATATTGTGTTCGGGATGCATAGAGTTCAAGATCAAGCATTATTCCATCAGATCTAACCCCTTGTATCTCGAGGTGATCTTCAAATGGGAGATTATTCTCTGATTTATGCAGGTTTTCTCTGATACGGTCGATATCAGAAGAAGAAAAGAACGTTTCAATCGGAGTCTGTAATAATTCTTCGTGGGAATACCCAAGCATCGCTCCGAGATGTCTGTTATTATATCTGAAATATCCATTCTGATAGAGGAAAATCCCGACTGGGGAGTTCTCTACCGGACTGCGAAACATCTCTTCCGATTCCCGGAGTGCATCTTCTGCCGCTTTAAGGCTGGTATAATCAAAGCCGACACTGAGGATAACTTTTTCTCCCTGTATCTCAATTATTCGAGAGGAAAATAGAATATTCAGATAATCGCCCTGATTATTTCTCCAGAGCAATTCTCGTTTATTTAAAAATCCGGTCTGCCTTATCTCATGGAGAAACGCTTCTCGTTCTGCAGCATTTTTCCAGACACAAAAATCGATCGTTGATGTTCCAAGTATTGTCTCATACGGAATGCCTATCATCTCGACCAATGCCTGGTTACAGTCAATAATTGTTCCGTCACAAATCCGGGTGAGAATAATCGGGTCAGGGACTATTGAAAATATTGCTCTGAATCTCTCCTCACTCTCCCGAAGATTGCGCTCCTTCACCAATATTTCGTTATAATTATTTCGTAAATCTTCTTCAACAACAGCTAATTCATGGTATGCAGTATTGATGACTTCATTCTGCTGCCGAAGAGCTTCCTGATTCTGTATCCGGACTGTAATATCATGAACAGAGAGGAGATCAGCAGGTTGCCCCTGGTAGGTGATGCATTTTCCTACACTCTCAATGTAGATTCGCTTCCCTTTAGCCGTTATTCCCTGATATTCAGAGATAAATCCATCAATTCCCTGGGACACCTGCATAAAGTCTCTCATCACATCGTTCTGTGATTCAGGGGCTACAAATTCCATCACATTTCTCCCCATCAGGGCAGGGATTTCATTCACCTCAAGGAGATCAGAGATGGCCTGATTCGCAAAGATGATAGTTCCCTGCATATCTAGTATCACGATGGATTCAAAAGAGTACTCGACAAGGGACCGGAATTTCTCTTCACTCTCCTGAAGTTCGCGTTCGGTTTTCAGATGTTCTTGGTAATTTGCCCTGAGCTCCTCTTCTGAGGCAGTTAATTCTTCATATGCTGCATGTAATTCTTCATTTATTTTGAGTAATTCCTGCTCACTTTCCTGCTTAATTGCGAGTTCTTCAGCCTTTTTCCGATCCGAAATATCCCGTATGGATTCAATGCATCCGATAATCCTGCCTGAAGAATCATACAGAGGCGATGCAGTTATCCAGATAAATGAACCGTTTTTATTATATGAAGGGGAGAATAGTTCAGACTCCAATCGGTCTCCTTTCTGAATAATAGATGGATATAAGGAGAAATTTTGAATCGCATGGTCGAAAATGAATTGAATCAGAGGGGGATGAACTCCTCCATATATGGTTTTCACAATGGAGAGGTCTTTGGAACCGACCATATCACGAGAACTCAATCCCGTAAGGGCCACCATCGCCTGATTCCAGGCAATTATCGTCCCTTCTTTATCAACCGCAAATGTTGGATCAGGAAGGAAATGGATGATATTGGTGAGGAGGTCATCTTTCTCCGTAATTATTCTCTCATTCTCTGCTAACTTCTGGTATTGAGCTTGGATCTTTTCCTCTGCAGTTTTAATCTCTGAAAGGGCTCTTTGAAGATCACGGTTTTTATCCTGTAACGCTTCTTCTGCTCTGACCTGATCTGTAATATCTTCTATAAATTCAAGCAGGCCGATTATTATTGATTGGTCATCAAAGACCGGATACCCGCGGACATGAAGAACACGACCCTGTACGGTAGTGACCTTAGCATCCTGTGGCTCTCCGGATGTTATTACGTTGAGTAGCGGACAGTCTTCGCACGGGGTAGATCTCTTCTGCCATACCTCAAAACAATACTGGCCGGTGATGGCCTCTAAATTCTGATCCACTGATGCACATGCGGCAGCATTTGCCCATAGTATTCGGAGATCTCTGTCATGAAAGACGAGAAACTCTGACATTGCATTGAGTATCCGGTACTCAATCGATGAAGGGTCTTTTAAAAGATGCGGAACCAGTTCATACGGGGATTTATGATTCACGGTCTCCTCATCAATAAATAAAATGCATCATATTTTTTTGGTGATCTATCTGGGTAATGTATGAGGGGTAGTATCTGATTCTACCTCTAATATAAAACCTTACAGTAGAAATGATATCTTCTATACTATTGCTAATATATACATGGCACCTTCTTGGCGCCAGAAACTCCATTATTATATGGGAATGGTTTGTATACCGGTAAATAGGTAAGGAAATTTTGGTTACTCTGATGAACGGGCACTACAATGAAACCAGGATCTATTCCCCCAGGGGCTATCAATGGCTCCATATTAACCAAATTTCATGATTATTGTGCAAATAACCGGGATGGTTGATACCATTTCACAGGAAATGAGACGATTCAGGTATCAGACTCAATATTTTTTAGAATTTACCTCTCCAATGTCATGTTTGAAGCGTTCATTAATCTGATCACTTCCTATTGGAGAACAATATCCCGGATGTGCATATGACGTTCACACAAAACCGCTATTGTCATGAAACAAGTGTAAAAACCTGTGAGAGAGGGTGATACATATGATAAAAACGAAACGTAAAACGAAGCTGGGAGCTATCCTTTCAGGTTGGCCCACACACCCCGGCTTTACCCCATTATGCGATTATTGTTCGTCCTTTTCGCTTCACCTTTGCTCTTCGTGTTTTTTTCGGTTAATATGATGTTGAACAATCATCTCTGCAACCGTCAATGAAGTTTTTTATTAGAGGCATCCAAATGTTGAAAAATTGGGCAACATCTTGAGGCGTAATATCTTTAAATTCTTCAAAGAAGTGTTTTTGCTCTTGAATAATCCAAAGCATAGCAAGAAGAACTAATGCTACATGATGATGCCATGCCTGCCCATTGCGAACTTGATGATCGGCCATTCCAGCGATATGTATCGAATCTTGAAATGTCCGTTCAACCCAGTACCTCTCACTTTGCATCGTAGCAGGACGATACCAGGAATTAATCAGATTTGCGTTACACATAACGATTGTGGGTTTTCGTACAAAAACAGTGTTGAAGGGGCGCCTGCGTAAAGAAGTTGTGTACGTGCGAGATATGGGAATCGATCGCAAATCTAAGCCGTGCAACCTCATTCTTGAATGCCTAGTACGCACAGTTAATATATTGTAATTACTTATATAAAGATCAAACGATATAATTCAGGAGAGCTTTATTTTGAACATG
>DATMXW010000134.1:0-6477 GCA_035561295.1 Methanospirillum sp.
GGGGTAGGGAGAAACACCGGTCTTGGATTATTTCTTGTAAGGCAGATTCTTGATCTCACCGATCTTACTATCACCGAGAACGGAGCAGAAGGTAAGGGATGCAGATTTGAAATTTGTGCACCATCAGGCATGTGGCGAAAAGGATCACAGCCAATGTTTGATACTCCCCCATCGTACTAAAGGATACGGCAAAAAAATCTTCCAAAGGTGGAACCATTAATGTTCAAAAAAAGAAAAGAATCGATCCTGAAACTATAAATCTCCGAAGCTGGACAGTTACACCGATAAAAGGAAACACTACTATGAGAAACTATGTAATTCTGATTTTATTTGCATTTGTAACCTTGCTCTTCACTCCGATATCATTTGCCGAAGGGCAATCAGAGAGCAGATCGATAACCATTGCGTATTCAGGAGCCCCTGAAACCAATATATACAATGCCTTAATTGAGAATTTCGGCTATTTTACAAAAAATCATCTGAAGGTAACTCCATCATATTATCCCACATCAAAGGAGGCTGCAGAACTGGTGATAAGTGGAGATAAAGATTTTGGAGTCGTGAATAGTTACACCGTTGCCCGTATGCTCAATGAAGGAAAGAATCCGGTTATCCTGACTTCTGTCCTGAGAATAGATGAAATCTATTATATCACGGTAAACCAGAAGACCGGAATTACTTCTCCCGGGGATCTGAAAGGGAAACGTATTGGCCTGGTGCCTGATGACTCATGGGAATACTTCCTTGATAAGTTCCTGACTCTGAATGGGGGAGACATCTCAACCGTGACCCTTGTACCACTCCCGAACCAAAAAAACGTCATTGAAAAATTGACTGTTGGTGAGATAGATGCCGGCCTCACCTTATACCAGGACGCATCAGGACTCACAGCAAATGAGTCTGACACCTATCAGATGTGGTCGGTTAATAATTTCGAGAATAACTACATCCTCCTCATTTCAAATAAGGACTTCATTACCAAAAACCCAGAAGTTGTTAAAAACGTTATTAAAGCCTTCGTTGAGTCGTGGGACACATTTAACAGCGACCCAGGCAGAGTAAAACAGGAGATTGGGAAGAAGAGTGGATTGACTGAAAAACAGATGGATGAACTTGTTTCTGGCCTTACTCCCGAAGTTACCCTGACCCAGGGGCTCCTCAATATTATGGAGACACAAAGTCGGTATCTTCTAAATTCAGGGACCGGAACAATTACAGAAACACCAGATTATCTGAATGTCATCGATTTTACCTTCCTTGATGCGGTATCCCCCATGGGGGATACTATCATACATGGGTAAAAAATTCCGGAAAATGAATGACAGATGCTAGATAAAACAGTCTATTCAGGGTAATCTCTAGGTGCTGGATAATACATCCACCATGATGGGTGTACATATAGAAGCTTTTTCCACGATGGCTATTATCAAGTATTGTTTCCATTTGGGAGATACCTGAATCCAGGAATACCACAATAGGTCTCTCTCCAAATATTGTTTCTCCCTGGTGATCAAATGTTTCTACGAACACTGCTGGTAATGGTTCTTATCCTTGCAGTCGTATCATCCTTATCGATGGGTCTGGTCGTATGGTATGGTCAGTATACCATGGCCCAGCTTGATAAAGAAGAGAAACCGGTTTTAGAATTAATTCAATCAATCACGAAACTGCGCAATCTTCAATTTGATTACCTGGTTTCGCAAGAAAACCGCACTCTTACCCAATGGAAACTGGTATACAATCAGTCTATGAACCATACATCTTCACTTATTGCTGATGAAGAGAACGTAAAAACACGAATTGAGCGAATAAATCGGGCATTTAAATCCCTGAAAATATTGTTTGATGCAGCAGTCAGGGTGCCGGTGACCCGGTCCGGGGAGATTCAGCCACATATAGATGAAAATTTCTCTTTCGGGTATAATCTCCTCAACCAGCAAAGCCTGAATGCATTTGATGAATTATCTCAGATGGAACAGATGATACGTGAAAAAAAACTGCTTCTTCGCGAGCGAATTGATCTTATCACCAATATCACCTTTATGGTCATTACGTTCATTACGATATTATCCATCCTTATTCTTTTTAGAAGAATAACCAGATCCTTTTACATTCTGGAAAAAGGGACTCGGATTCTTGGTTCAGGGGATCTTACTCATCATATCGCCATGATAGGAAATGACGAATTCGGCAATCTCGCTCATTCATTTAATAATATGGCTAATGACCTGCAAAAAGTCCTTATTTCTCGTGATCATCTCCAGGAGGCTAAGCAAATTGCCGAGGCTGCAAATCATTCAAAAAGTATATTTCTAGCAAATATGAGTCATGAACTGAGGACTCCATTAAATGCCATCCTCGGGTTTTCCCAATTGCTCAGACAAAAACCCGGGCTTACCCAATCCGAGCTCTCGCAGATCAACATAATTAACCGGAGTGGAGAGCATCTGCTGACTATCATCAATGATATTCTGGATATGGCTAAGATTGAGGCAGGGAAAATAACCATCTCATCCGATGTATTTGATCTCCATCTTCTTATCACCGGAATATTTGATCTCTTCTCATTACAGGCTGCAGAGCAGGGTATCTCCTATAACCTTGATCTCCCATTAACAATCCCTCGGTTTATCTGTTCTGATGAAAGTAAAATTCGTCAGATACTCATAAACCTTATCAGTAATGCTATCAAGTTTACTCCCTCCGGAGGAATTCAGATAAGGGTGAGATCAAAAATCCCTTATGAGATTAATCCCCCAAACAATGAGGATACGGATGAATCTGCCTCCTGCCATCTTATCATTGAAGTAATTGATTCAGGCATCGGAATATCAAAGGATGCATGTACCATAATCTTTGAGCCATTTGAACAGATTTCAGACGGAAGAAAAAAGGCAGGAGGAACCGGGCTAGGTCTCGCAATCAGTAAAAAATTCGCCGAGATACTCGGAGGAAGCCTCATGGTGACCAGCTCAGGGGTGAAGGGAGAGGGATCTACATTCACATTCGATATCCCATATAAACCAGTCACTGATGAAATGTGCAGGAATCCAGTGAAAGGTTTCGATAAGATGATGATCGCTGATACCCCCATACCCTACCGAATCCTGATAGTGGATGACCAGGAGGAGAATTGTGAGTTACTGGCCTCCTTTCATCAGAGACTCGGAATTCCCTCCAGAATGGTGTTCAGTGGAGAAGAAGCAATTGATTGTTTCAGGAAATGGCATCCCCATCTTATCTGGATGGACATTCGGATGCCTGGTATCAGAGGGGATGAGGCACTCCGAATCATCAGGAAAGAAGATACCGAGAACCAGACACTCATAATCGCAGTCACCGCATGTTCTTCGGAAGATCAAAGAACCCATCATTTCATGCAGGAATTTGACGGATTTTTGCAAAAACCTTACACTCTGCAGGAAGTAATCGCACTTCTCAGAGAGATGCTTCATATCGAATTCATCCCACGATCCCGGGAGGAATCTGTATCAGATATTGTTTCATGCAAACTAACCGATTCCATCGACCTTCAGGCCATTGATCCGGAACTCAAAATATGCCTTATTAAAAGTGCAGAACAAGGAAACATTACTCATATTTACCAGGACATTGAGAATATTCGAAGGGATGATCCAAGTGCCGCTGATCTCATCCAGCAATATGCAGATACCTTTGATTTCGCAGGAATTATCACATTACTCAGCACCACGGGAAATAAATGAGAGAACAGACACAAGCAGAATCCTTGTAGGAGATGAGAATAGATCTCATCTTCATCTTCTGGTCAGGATATAATCAAAAGATGGACATACCATATCGGATGAACCTAACGCTATCACAGGGAAAGGAGTTTGGTTGATATACCCTTATGAATCTCAAGGACAGCAGTACCTCAGTCATTATCTTTCGGTGGTTACCCGGGTGAACAGCAACCATCAATAAGTTGATCACCGTAATGGACGCAGAAACCCTTGATGCTGCGCTCCTCACCACGGATCTATTCTATGAAAAGACCCTGGTGGCCATTGCCTTCAAAGATGTGAATACCGATTTCATTATTGTGCCAAAAGGAGTTACCTCTTTCTCAAAGCCGACTGAAAGCCCAGATATTCGTTGATTATACCGCTTCAGATGCTGAAACGCAATTATCAAGGTGAATAGATTCCTCACCTTCCCGGATGAGGAATACAAGGAATACAGCCTTGAGCCACCGGAGAGATCATCAGTTCACGTCCCAGGCGGGTTCTTCACCTTCATCAGTCCGGATAGCATTGTTCAGACACTCAGCTCTCCAGTGAGCAGATTCGCAATCTCTTGATCTTGGAGATTTTTAGATCAAAAATACCGCACCATATACCGGGCCGATTGTTGCAATGGCCAGTTCAGAAGACATTATCAGCTCCGTCAACCCATTCCGATCCAGTGCCCGGCATACTCTGCAGGTAACCGTCATTGATCTCATCCTGGTTTATCCCTTCATCCGGGTTGTCCTTGATACAGGTATTTGAATGATTGCCATAGTTACCCGAACAAGCTCCGAAGAACAATACCATAAGCCTGGCTACCTGGTTTATACAACCTTTAAGAATCCATCAGTTCACGTCATCTCTACAGGAGAGAGAGGAGAAATTATGAACAGGACAACCGTATGATACTACTATTGATAGATACCCAGAAGCAGGAGATAATTATATGGACTTAACCCGTGAACATGCAAAAAAATGGAGAAATGCTGATATCACGTTTCACCCCATCGGAATCATTCATTCTGATCACACCGAACATGATAATACCCCAATTCAGAGCATCTTTAATCCATCAGTTGGATATATTGAACTATTCGAAGAAAATGTTGCTGGACTGGCTGATATTGAATCGTTTTCTCATATCTATGCACTCTATTATTTTGACCGGGCAACCGCTCATAATTTAGTCCAAAAACCATTCCTTGACGGTGAGAAAGAACGAGGGATCTTTGCAATACGGCATTTCAACAGGCCGAATCCTATCGGTATTTCCATTATGGAATTACTTGAAGTTGATGGAAACATCCTAAAGGTATCCGGGGTTGATGTTCTGGATGGAACTCCGCTACTTGATATCAAACCCTATGTCAGACAGTTTGATCACCGTGATACCGTGAAGAGTGGATGGGTCGATACAAAACATATAGATGATATCACTGAGTGGAACTGCACTCCAAAAGAACTCAGAGATAGGGATCGGACTCAAAAGTGAGTGATATTGGGGTTGACTGGCTTCAATGGAATCTAAATATCAATGGCGGAGCTCTTGTTTGAGACTTCCAGGATAGTTATTTCTGGTGACATGAGCAGGTGCAGGTTCCGGCAGACTTATCTACAGGATCATTGCATCCTGAATGGTTACAGAGTGGGGCACTATCTGAAATGGTACCGGCAAAGAACTCTTTGGCAATGCTCTCTATCTGGCCCTGTACGCCAAGAATAGATACAATCCCCTGTTCCTGCAGAATATCGCGGGCACGTTGACCCATGCCACCGGAGAGGACAAGGGTGACACCCTGTGATGCAAGGAGAGAAGCGGCAGTGCTATGCCCTTCGGAATTTTTGAGATCTCCGACAAATGTAACGGTATCGTTATCTCCCGTGTACAGCGCAAAGCCCTCACAATGCCCAAAGTGACCTGATACGGCTGAACCGTCTTTTGCTATTGCAATCTTCATACTACTTGCCCTGGTGCGATGATCAACACCATTATTACTCATATGCGCACAAAGTAATAAATTATTCGATATTACTTTCATCCTGCGCCATACATCCCCTTGGACACATCCCCCCGTTCTGTTTTGGGCAGTGTGCCTCCTCCTGGCGGGGGCATTCACCCAGATTCTTGCGAGGGCAGCCTGAAAACTCGATAAATTTTCCGTGAACAAGGGCATCAGTCACCTTTCTTCTCGCTTCATGAAGATCTTTCCAGAGTGTTTTCCGGGAGATACCAAGCACCTGGGCTGCTTCTTCCTGTTCGAGATCTTCAAGATCAATCAACCTTAGGATCTCTATCTCATCAGGACGAAGAACTACCCGCCGGGCTGCATCCACAATCTCACACTGGGGTGCATAACATCTGAGCGGACCACACCCAATCGGCCCTCTTCGCACTCGTGGTCTACCTCGCCGTGGGATGTCTGCCTCATTATCCTCTGGATAAACCACCATGACTACACTATTAGACTCCCAGATGTTTTTAGTTCCCCATATCAAGATAAAAAGAGAAAAAATTAGATGGTTCAAGAATGTCAGCGAACTCTGATTCACAGCAATCAACATCAACATTAGGTTTTGCCAATACACTACCAATCGTTTAGAAATTGCCGATACTTACGATAATCGCCAAAAAAACCGTACAGATTTCAATTCAGAAAAAAAGGTTTAGATAACGATAAATTGATACCCGTCAAAGGTTGCACCATCCGGGATGGCAAGAGATTAATTG
>DATMXW010000135.1:0-17435 GCA_035561295.1 Methanospirillum sp.
AATTATTGCATCAAAAGAAGAAGAGAGATTGTCATGAATACTGCATATTTCAATTCCATAACTGGCTACTGAGCAGAGAGATTTGTTGATTCGGAGAAACCTTTCACTCACCCAGTGTTACCAGGACCCTATGTTCCAACAGATCATCTAGTAAATGGATCATCTTATCAACCTGATCAATTCCATCAGCTTCAATCGACCTGACGCCTGATCCCGTCCCAGAATTCTGAATTTCGATATGATAAATGGTAGATCTGAATCTATAATCAATCTGATATGATTTCCATTTGGCGGGTATACAGGGATTAAAACTCATCATATCCCCAGATAACCGAACCCCGAGGAGTGATTCGAGGATTAGCGTATACATCCACCCTGAAGATCCAGTATACCAGGTCCACCCACCCCTGCCCGTATGGGGAGGAACGACATAGATATCAGAAGCAACAGCGTACGGCTCAATTCGGTATTTTCTAACATCTTCGGGCGTTTTACTATGATGAATTGGATTTATCAGAGGTAATAGATTCCAGACCTGTTCATGATTTTGCAGAACAGCAAAAGCCATAACAACCCAGATAGCAGCATGCGAATATTGTCCCCCATTCTCGCGGACACCGGGAACATAGCCTTTAATATATCCGGGATTTTTTAGACTCGTGTCAAAAGGAGGGGTGAGCAGCGTTATTAACTGATCTTGAGGGGAGATAAGATATTCTTTTACTGCTTCCATTGCGGTTAATGCTCTGTTTTTTGACGCTGCTCCTGAAAGAACTGCCCAGCTTTGGGAGATTGAATCAATCATGCACTCCTTGTTTTCCGAAGAACCAAGGGGCTCGCCGGTATCAAAATATGCCCGACGATACCACTCTCCATCCCATCCTTCTTTCTCCAGATTTTCCCGAAGATTTTCTGCGTTTAATAAAATAAAATCTGAAAACGATGGATCATTGTGGATCTTTGCAACATCACTGAACCGCGTGAGAAGATCAAAGAGGAAGAATCCGAGCCATACACTCTCACCCTTTCCCTGAGCACCAACCAGATTCATCCCATCGTTCCAGTCACCGGACCCTATCAAGGGTAGGCCATGCGTTCCGAATCTGAGTCCCCTCCGTATTGCTCGCACACAGTGATCGTATAATGATTCTGAAATCACTGAGGATGAAGGTAAATCATAATATGAATCCTCATTGGGAAGGACATCTCGTCCTTCAATATACGGTACCTTTTCATCCAGAACTCCAGTATCACGGGTACTCAGGACATATCTGCAGGTGGCAAACGGGAGCCATAAAAAGTCATCAGAACAGTGGGTCCTCACCCCCCTACTCATTGGCGGGTGCCACCAATGCTGGACATCACCCTCTTCAAATTGATGACCTGCACAGAGTAGGAGTTGTTTTCTTGCAAGGTCAGGCCGGGTGTGGATAAGTGCCATAGTATCCTGTAACTGATCACGAAATCCAAAGGCTCCTCCAGATTGATAAAAACCGGTCCGTGCCCACAGCCGACAGGCAATCGTCTGATAAATGAGCCATCCGTTAACCAGGAGATCCACCGACTGATCGGGGGTTGTTATCGTCACCGCACTAAGTGTTTGTGTCCAGTATTTTTTTACTGCTTTTAGTGCTGCACGTGCGGGACCCACTCCCCGGGTTTGTAAGACCAGACTTCTTGCATCATCAATATTTTTTCCGACCCCCATGGTGAAAATAATCTCACGTTCTTCTCCAACGGTGAGTTCACAGGAAATCTGCATTGCGGCACAGGGATCAAGGCCGGCTCCGACTTTATTAGATAGTCTGGTCTGTTTCATCGCAGCAGGACTGTCCAGTGATCCATTCCTCCCGATAAATTCATACCGATCGCCGGTAACCGTTCGTGACAAGATATTCGAATCAACAAATGCAATTCTCCCGGGGAATTCATGATTGTAGGGGTTTTTAGCAACCATAGCTCCTGATATCGTATCTATTTCCGTGATTACATAGAGAAGTGATTTTGATCGAAGCTCTCCAAGAACCCATTCTACATATCCGGTAACAGACAGGAGTCTTCGGCGACCTGATTTATTCCGAATCCGAAGTGATATGAACTTCACGGGACTATCGATTGAGACAAATACCGTCAGTTCAGTGCTTATTCCATGATCCGAGTACTCAAATATGGAATACCCAAACCCATGACGGGTCACATATTGATTCGCTCCTTGGGCAGGCAATGGAGTCGGAGACCAGAACTCGCCTGTCTCTTCATCCCTTATGTACAATGCCTCACCTGAAGGATCCATTATCGGATCATTCATCCAGGGAGTTAATCTGAACTCGTGGGCATTCTCACTCCAGGTATACGCACTGCCATTCTCAGATACTACCGTCCCGAAGGTCTCGTTTGCAAGGATGTTAACCCAGGGTGCGGGAGTTACCTTCCCCAATCCTGTGATAATAACATATTCTTTTCCATCTGAAGAAAAACCACCAGTTCCGTTAAAAAAAAGAAGTCCTTCACTCGTTTTCGCCGTACCTGCTGATGGGTCAACATAAGGGTCACGGACTGGAAGCAGGCGGGGGATGGGAATTTCGTTCCATCCTTGCCTTTCTATTTGTTCTGCAAATGTGCCTCTCGAATCTGAAATAATCGCTCGTGCTACGGTCTGTATCAGGATTCGATCCTCATCAGATATCTGTATAAGATGTCTGATAAAAATCCCGCCTTTCCGATTTAAAATATGAGAATCAGAACCCTGAGGCATTTGAGCCAGAATATCATCCTGGAGTTCCTGCCGGTATCCAGACTGATCCTCATTCCAGATTACCAAATCAATAACCAGGCCCTTCATCCTCCAATATGCATGGGCTTGCACCATTTCTTTGATAAGATTGATATTATCACGGTTTTGTATTCTGACGAGGACAATTGGAACATCTCCTGAAATGCCATATCCCCAGAGGCCCGATTGCCCACGGTTGTTCTTTAAAAGTACATTTTGGCTGGCACGTCGTGAAGGATTTGCATAGATGACTGATGAAGCAAGTGTGCAATACATTTGTGCATCAGGCTCAGTCGTCTTCAATTGAACAAGCATAACCTGAGCATGAGTCCAGGCCAGTTCAGATACCCGATCCGCAATATATCTGTCATAGTATTTCTCTATGAGAGCAACAGAACCCTCACGACTCCCGCTAACTCCGGTAAAAATATTTACCCCCGCTGTCTCCTGCGGTTCTAAGATAATGGTGCACCTGATAGCAACAATTGGATCAAGTACTGGTCCTGCTGTGTCAGAAAGCCCAGAAGAATCCGTCATAGCAACCGGTGTTGAAAGGGTATTGCCACGACCGATAAATTGGAGACGATCAGTCTCAAATGAGATATTCCTCACTTGAGTTCCTTGTATGGTCATCAGATGAAGCATCCACGGAGGTTGCTCATCATCAGATCTGGGTCTTCTTGTTGCAAGGATTGCATTTTTCTCCCGAAGAAGTTCTGTCTGGACAAACAGATTGCTAAAGGCAGGATGACTTTCATCTGAAGCCTGATGCGTCAAGACAACTTCAGCATAACTGGTAAATTCGATTATTTTTTGTTTGCATGAGCGATTTGTAACCCGTATTCTTCGAAGTTCTACATCATCTTCAGGAGAAACAATGATCTCAGTCCGAGTATCAAACTCCCCGTCTCGTCGTTGAAACTCGGCCCGAGCCTGCATAAAGGTGGTTTGGTATGTATCCGGTTTTTTTCTTGTTGGCTGATATCCATTTGACCAGAAATCTCCACTAGCCAGATCCCGGATATAACAAAAAATACCACTTTTATCAGTTGTTGGATCCTCACGCCACCGGGTTACTGCCAGATCATTCCATCTACTATACCCGGAACCACTATTATTTACCATAACATGGTACCTGCTATTAGAAAGGAGATGCACTTCAGGTCTAGGGGTTGTTGTAGTATGGAATACTCTCATATGAGATTTAGACTCTCCCAAATCTGTGTGCACCTCTTCTTCTTTCCCAGAGTGCGGGTAGAAGGGCATATTTTTGGGCATCTTTTCCTGGAGCAGCATTACCGTTGCCTGAAGATTAGGATCCGATTCAAATCTCCTCTGCATAGGGCGGTCTAGTAATACATAGGCAATTGAGAGGAAGATCATCCCCTGGTGATGTGCCATATACGACCGCACAATCGAATTTTTTTTCCCTGGAACTAACCGGGAAATAGTATAATCTATGGCCTCATAAAACCCATATTGCCCTGTAAACCCTAGCGATTCCATCAACATAAGATTAATACAGGCCAAAGATGAATTTATCATCAATCCCATCGCGGCAGCATATGGGGTAATAACCAGATCCCCGGCAAGTCCTCGTTTAAATCCAAGACCAGGTATTCCGAATGCCCGGTATTGATAATTCATCGAAGTATCGGTGATATTATATCCTGATTCAGATATCCCCCAGGGGACACCGCGTTTTCTGCCATACTCAATTTGCCTTGCTACTACTGCATGATACGACCGGTCAAGAATAGTGTTTTCATATGTCGGCATAATGAGGAGTGGCATCAGATACTCAAACATAGATCCACTCCATGAGATAAGGGTGGGTTTTCCACTTCCAACAGTGGTCAGGAGCCGCCCTAACGCGAACCAATGCTCCTGAGGAAGTTTCCCATATGCAATTCCTATAAAACTGGTAATTCGTGCCTCTGATGCAAGGAGATCATAGAATACTGGATCCAGCCTGAAATCGGTTGCATTATATCCGATAGAGAGCAACTCACTTTCCCGATCATATAAAAATTCATACTCAATGTTTGAAAAGGCTGCACACTGATCTTCCAGTACGGTTATCGAAAGAAGATAATCTGCGGCATTTTTACTAGAAATTTTCAATCCCTCAAGAATTCGAAACAACCATTGATGCCCTGAACCAGAGATATGTTCTGAATTATTAGGGATTTCAATCCAATCCAGGAGCGGGCCGATATGAGAGAATAGAGTCTTATTTAGTTCTGCGATTTCATTAATCGTTGGGATCTGACTGTTCAGAATCTCTAATTTTGTAAGAATCAGAGAGAGATAAGGGGAAAGGTCTTTTGGAAAATCTTCATAGATTGTTTCAGGCGGGTTTCCTATGTGCTCCCATGAAATTAATGAATTAATAAAAATTCTATGAAATTCAATCTGTTTTTTGGTTGAGACAGCCCACCATCTCACTTCTTCATCCTGATGAATCTGTAATGCATCTAATACTTCTGATGCTATCTCTTCAAGGTAGGTGAGGTGTCTTACTGCTTCTAGCGTTGACCCGGGATGGTGTAAGGTACCATTCTCTAACTCTACAATCTTATACCTGACAGATCTCAGCGTTGCTTTATTATTTTCACCAGTAACTGATTCAATTGCATCAGAGAGAATTTTGAGGGTATCTGATAATCCGCCTGCAAATCCCTTTGAAATTACTAATGAAAAAGGAAGTTCATGCAACCCCTGCCTGAGTACAAGGAGATCTCCTACAAGGTTTCCGCTGTCAACAGTTGAGATATACCGGGGGATAAGTGGATCTAACGTAATTGTATGATACCAATTAAAAAAATGCCCCCGAAATCTCTTTAATTTTTCCATTGTAGAAAAAGTATTCTGAGTTCTCTCGAGCAGGTTACTCACCGGAATATATCCTAGGTCATACGCAGTAAGACTTGCAAGCAATGAGAGTCCGATGTTGGTTGGTGATGTACGGTGAGCCACACCCTGGATCTGGTACTCCTGATAGTTATCAGGTAAAAGATAATTATCTGCAGCAGTGACAAACGTCTCAAAGAATCGCCATGTTTTTCGTGCAATGCCGCCTAAAAAATGTTTTTGGTCTTTGGTAAGGTTTGAGTTCTGCCCCTTGATTGGTTGGCTTATCCACCAGGATATGGCAGGGGAGAAAAACCATGCGAGTGCGAAAACCGCGATTGCAGAGGAAGATGGTGGACGGAATAGAGCCATAGAAGATAGCAGGATCACCCCAATCATCGGTGCCGGCCACATTATCCTGTATGAGGATGCCAGGTCATAATCTCCCTCTTTTCCAACGTCCTGATGGGTGGTCCATTCTAATAAATTACGATGAGAACCGATCATTCTCCAACAGGATCGGATTATCGCATCTAATGAAATGAATGCTTCATAGGGAAGGAAAATCAGAGTAAGGATAGGTACTGCCATTTGAATTCGGATAACATGGTTCATATCCTGGAAATGAAGGCTCCATATCTGCCCCGGAGGCTTATTTATTATCTTCCAAATGCTGACAATTATCGATGGAGTTAAAAATAATAATGTAAGTAAACTGGTCCAAAAGAGAGGATCCTGAAGGATACTCCACGTTATGAGAAGAAGGATTATTGTTCCTGGTGCTACTAGACTTCTTCTTAAATTATCAAATATTTTCCACCGTGAGAGGAGAGAGAGAGGATTTCTCACCAGATTTGAAGCGTTATCCATGACCAGGGGAAACAGCCATGGTATTATCTGCCAGTCACCTCTGATCCATCGATGTCTTCGTTTAATATCAGCCAGATAACTAATGGGATGCTCTTCAAAAACCTGTACATCACTCACTAAACCCGATCGTGCATAGCATCCTTCCAATAAATCATGACTGAGTATAAGGTTTTCGGGAAATCTTCCCTTCACTGATCGTGAAAATTCTCCGAGATCATAGATCCCTTTTCCGATAAATGAACCCTCTTTAAAGGCATCCTGGTATAAATCTGATACAATTCGGGTATAGGGATCTATCCCTTGCTCACCCCCAAATAATGTCGCAAATCGTGATACTCCTGATTCTGACTGCGAGAGGGCAACACGTGGTTGAAGAATGCCGTATCCCTCCCTGATCACACCAGTTTTAGGATCTGACATCGGGCGGCTGAGAGGATGGGTAATCGCACCGATAAGTGTTCGTGCACTGTTGCGTGGAAGCTGGGTATCAGTATCAAGGGTGATCACATATTTGATATCAGTCAGCAACTCCTGGTTTCCTACTATTCTTGAGAACTGGGAACAGCTTTTTTCGGTTAAAAGGAGGCTGAAGGCTTCAAGAATTCCTCTTTTCCTTTCATATCCCATCCACACTCCTTCCCCTGCATTCCAGGTTCTGGATCGGTGCATGAGAAAAAATGTTCCAGATTTATCACCCTGGTATCTGGAATTCAAATCCTCAATTCCGGCGGCAAGAAGATTAATTATCTCCTGATCTTCCACCTGAACCTGAGTAGGAGAGTTTCGGAGATCAGTGAGTAAGGCAAAGTACAGATTATCATCCCGGTTTCCCAGGTACCGTATTTCAAGCGAATCAATGAGTTTGGAAACGTCCGCTAATCCTGACAGTACAGTTGGGATCACAACGATTGTTTTTCGATCTTCAGGTACACCTTTAGAATAGTCCATTTTTGGAAGTGGAACCGGTGAAAGTAAAAGAGGAAGAAACCAGTTCATCACTGCAATTACCCCATGGCTGACAGGAAAAAGCAATATAATAATAAAGGGGAAAACCACCCCCCAGGGATCTCCGACAAATCGGGTATATCCTAAATACGTCACTAGAAAAGTAAAGAATAAAATTGAGAATAAATACAGGGGCAAGAGGTGAGTATAAATTTTTTGCCGGATCTGATACAATACAGATGGATGAAATGTAAGGGTATCCTCCAGGATAGTTCTTCCTTCATCTATCAGATAATACCCAACATGAGATGCCCGAATTTTTCTTTCTTTAAGACCCCTACTCGCCTGGGCAAGATCTACCGCTTTTAGGGCTACATGATCTTCGGAAAATCCTGATTGCTTCCCAATTTCCTCTACCACATGCCGATATCGGTCACGAGTCTCAAAATCCATCCCTGCATATTCATCTGCAGGATCGCTGCGAAGGATCTTTTCAAGAAAACTCAGCCGTTCAACAAAATCTCGCCAATTTATCTTATCAAGAAGTCTAAGACTTCCGATACTGTTCCCAAAGGATACTTGATCAGCAGCCTGGGCCTGCGTCTCTGCATTGATCATCTGCTCTAAGGTCAGGTTATCCTCAGCTATCCTCTGCTCTATCCAGGTTAATGGAAATAAGAGTGCTCCTGACCTTCCTTGCAATTGCCGGGACATTTCTGCTACAAAAGCACTGGTTATAGGAGGATCTGATCGTGCCATCTCCGCAATTACCAGGATCAGACTCCTCGGGTCTTCTTTGGCAACTTTGATCATCCGGTCCACCCACTGGTTAGCAGAATCCCGATCTCGTTTATTTGATGAGATTATATCTGAAATTCTTCGAAGATTCTCTATCAGGGAGAGTCTGAACATAATTGGTATGGCCCAGAGTTCTCCGATATCCAGGGGGGTGACGCTCTGATATGCATCGATATATGCAAAGAGACTGGCAGTATCAATTCTCCCATCGCTATGGGCGATAAATTCTATGGCGATATGATACACGCGGGGAAACCCTTCAAAGGGTCCGTTTCCCTGATGGGGAAGGTCAATACTGTATGCTTCAGGAAGATGAACGCGTGCGGTCCTAATCTGTTCTTCAATAAGGTAAAAATTATCTAACAGCCATTCCCCTGCAGGAGCAATCCGATGATTCGCCTCGATAACCTCATTCAGCATATCATGTGTTTTTATCAGGATCTTTTCATTATCATCAAGTCGAGGAATGAGACGATCTTTCCCGATTCTGGATCCGATCTGATATAAACTAGCGGTTTCCTTTGCATGCAGTGCTAATTGATCTCCGTTATATAGTTCAGCACGGAGTGGACTTGTATCGAGTTCTCCTAGTTCTGATTCTCCGTCAAATTTTTTGGTTTTCGATCCTATTTTATTAAACAAATATATCCCTCTGTTTCGGTCAGATTTATCCTAATATTAATGATGAGTAATCATGATATGCGAAATAAAGATATTATCCGAGTTGGATAGCTATGAATTACTCATGTAAGATGGATTGTGTTTTACATGATAATTAGATCGGTTAAATATTCCGGTGAATTCTAATTTTCGTTTTGATTAAAAATTGTAACAAGCAATAAGGAGTTTATACTTCACCCCTAAACAAAGGTCATCAGTGGTATGTATGAAGAATTGTTGCCTGATGCGGTAATTAAAAAATATCATTGAAAGGAAGCATGATGACTGAAAATTTAAAGGTTAAAATTAGTAACGCTGAAGATGATGCTCGTGTCGCTGCACATGCTATGCAAGATGATGCTGAAGTCCTGGCTCACAACATAATCAAGGATGCAGAAGTAGAAGCTCTGCGTGTATCTGATAATGCAAAAATTAACCTTCATAAAGTTGCTTCAGATGCCAAAATCGCAACTCATGAGGCTGATTCGCAATTGAAGAAGAGATAGAGGAAAGAGTTCTATGGTTTATTCAGTATACCTTACCATAATATTTCTTGTACTGGCTCTGGCATTTTTTATGATTGGATCACGAGGAATGGCCGGATTTAATAGAGAATCCTCGAAATGGATTGTAATTATCTTTGTCATTGTGGCAATAATAACGTACTTCTTGTGATGAACCGTGATGATGGAGACTGAACCCTTTTTGTGGTGTACAAGAAGTAATTGCACCTCATGAGGAATTCCATATCCTGATTTTTTTATTCTTATGCGTATGTTCCGAATTTATGTCGGTACCATAAAGAGGGTTGCAGATCTAATTTTTTGAAGTTAACTTCACATCACGGTTCTATTTACTACCTGAATTTATCCTCTTACCTCGCAATTGGATTGTTTAGATCAATGATTTTTTCAACAATAATAGGCTTCTTCTCCCAATTATGCACGTTCAGAAGAAACTAATTCAGCACTCATAGATGACGTGTATAAGTTAATGCTGAGAATACCAGCATGAAATATTGGAGGAAATTTATGAAGTCAATGAATGGAGCAACCATAATACTGGTTGCACTTATCGCAGTATCCGGGTTTGCAGTTGCAGATCGGCTACCTAATCAAACCCCTGAAAACCAGCTCTTCAGCATCGATACGGTCATAGATGTTACCGGATCTGTAGATGACTCAACGACTCTTTCCTGGGTGATTGCATCTCCGGGAGCGATTCCAACCGGTATTCTTGGAGCATCACAATCTGTTGGTGATATCACCTACAAGGATGCTATTCTGACAAACGGTGGTAAACTGAGTATGAATAAGAACTTCGACTTTGACTCACAGGATAAGGGGAAGGGCCTGTATAACATCGAGGCAACGAAGGTTCTGACCTATGCCAGCACTGAAGGGGCACACCTGACCGGTGAAGAATATCTGATCATGGATGTAGCAGGGAACTACTCGAGCACTGCTGATGGTATTCGATGTGTATTTGCGACTGGTAAGAGTGCGTATATTCCTGCCTTCTGTAATGTGGTCAGTGCCAAGAGTTCACTCATTAACGTGAATAGTGCCCAGATATCAACCAAAGCACAGATCCGTGGAGTAGCTAAATCTGCTGATTCACCTGCTGAGTTGAACTACCAGATTGCGGTCACTCCTGATTCTAACTCAGGCAGCGGTTTTGCTGAGGGGACTGTTAAAACAGAATTCGCAGGCAGTATCATGGAAGCCCGTGATGCAAATGATTACGGTAATCCGGGTGTGAGTGGTGGAGCCAGTAACTGGAATAAGACCTCAGCTACTAACCAGTGGAAAGATACCACTGAAGTGACCGGCGGTATTAAGAATCTGCAGAAGACCTTTGCTTACAAGTCCGGATTCAGAGTATAAGTGAAAAATCTCAACTGAAATCCCCCGATTTCACTTTTTTTCTTACCCATTAAATTGAAGGTATCCCTCTTTACGGATGGAAGGATGTTCATAGTCCTTAAGTCCCCTGTATTCCTTCATTTGCTCTTAATGTTCCCTGGTTGGTAACTCTTAATTTTTGTCAGATATTTCACGAATTTTGAACTTTTTCTAAAACAGAGGAAACTACTTCTCTTCGCTAGATGACTCATATGAGTTCATGCTGATAGTTCCAGCATACAATAATGGAGAAAATATGAAGTCAATATCTGGGTCAATAATTACCATTTTTGCCTTAATGTGTATAATTGGTTGTGCAAGTGCGGATCGTTTACCAAATCAGACACCTGAAAACCAGATGATAAGTATTGACACAATCATCGATGTAACAGGTTTTGTTTCTGATTCTACCACGTTTTCATGGGTGGTAGCCTCTCCAGGATCTATTCCAACTGGTATTCTTGGAGCATCACAATCAGTAGGTGACATTATGTACAAAGATTCGATAATGACAAACGGCGGTCACCTTATGGAGAACAAAAATTTCGATTTTGACTCTCAAAATAAGGGAACGGGCCTGTATAATATCGAAGCAACGAAGGTCCTGACCTATGCAGGTATTGACGGTTCACACCTGTCAGGTGAGGAATATATGATCATGGATGTTGCAGGTAACTATTCTAACTCCGCTGATGGAATTCGGTGTGTGTTTGCAACTGGTAAGAGTGCATATATTCCAGCCTTTTGTAATGTCGTCAGTGCCAAGAGTTCTTTAATTAACGTAAATAGCGCACAGATATCAACAAAGGCACAAATTCGTGGGGTATCCCAGTCAGCTGATGCACCGGCAGAACTGAATTACCAGATTGCAGTTACTCCTGATTCAAATTCAGGCAGTGGGTTTGCAGAAGGAACAATCAAGACTGAGTTTGCAGGAAGCATTATGGAAGCACGTGATGCTAATGATTATGGCAATCCAGGGGTTAGCGGTGGGGCCAGCAACTGGAACAAGACCTCAGCTACTAACCAGTGGAAGGATAGTACTGAAGTAACCGGGGGAATTAAAAACTTCCAGAAGACTTTCGCCTATAAGTCTGGCGTCCGGTTGTAATTGTAGATTCACAGTGAAATCCACGATAGGTTTCACTCATTTTTTTTATCAGTGGTAGTTCGGTATCGATCCACTCCGATTTCTAGCGGGATATGATGGTTTTATCCGTATCAGCGGTTTTAAGAAAGGTAATTTCCATTATGGGGAATCACAGAAAAGGCATATTTTAAATTTCGGCTATTTCATCTATCCAGGTGAAATTTACGAAAATCCGGTTTAGAAAAAAACGAATATTCAGAGAGATTGAAAAACCCGAATATTTAGGCATTAAATTATAAAATACACGTAATTTATACCACCATATCGCAACGCTATTCACCAATATGATCACGCCGACAGTATGTATCGGAATAAATGAGATCCTAGCATAGAGAGTCGTTATAAAAACGATAATTGGGCTTGTTTTGATACCGGGATGATACCAGCACTTCATGATAAGATCCTGAATAGACCTTATCATCCTCTATGGGTTTCACCAATTTTATTAGTATGCCATCCACCCAGTCTTATAGATCAGTGGTCCACCCTTCTTCTCCTTTAACGGTAATACCCTGTCTTCTTGTATCATTGGATACATAATTTCATGGTAGATTGCACGATAATGAACTACACGCTCTTGAGACGTCCGGGTATTAGCATCGAGGACGAGAGCCTTGCTGATGAAGAAGAGTAGCCTCTCACTATCGACTGGCTTTGTCAAAAAACCAAACGGAAGAATTTCTTTTGTTCTGGAGATTAATTCTTCATTGACTGGTGAGGTCAGATAAATTATCGGGATATATCGCAATGAAAGAATCTTAGATGCTGTGGTAATCCCGTCAAGCGGTCCTTTGAGCATAATATCGAGGAGGATCAGATCCACCTGAATCTTCTCCACAATAGAAATCGCGTCATTTCCTGTCCGGGCAATTCCAACCACCTCATAACCACTTTCGAGAAGGGTTTTCGCCATTTCTTCGGCACTATGCAGGTTCCCTTCAATAATCATAATTTTTTTTGTGTGAGCCATAATAGTTCCCAATACTATTTCAATCAAATTGCCCGTCTTCGTGAGGAGGATGCTGAAGAGTTGGGCTAACCTTCTCAATCTGCAGTTACCCGTAGATAGACCCTTGAATGCGCACCTGCGAAAGAAACCTCGATATTGTTGACAGAGTCTTCTCTGAACAAGCAAGCCCCTCATTGAGGGTTTCAATTGCTATCTTCGTACATCCTTCATAATCCTGAGTTTCTACTCTGGCTTCAAAATCTCCGGCCTGGAGCCTATGCCCGAGTAATTGGAGATCTAATCGTATCATCTCCAGGATAATGGTGAGTTGGTCTACCCCCTCAAATAGTGGAGAGGGTGAGACCTGATATGTATCTGGTGAGATCAAGAGGCTGTTCAACCCGATGATCACGTCTCCCAGTTCTCCTTCAGTATTAGAAATGAGAGGGACTGGATTCTCACCCCTGGCTATCTGAGTTATGGCATATTTAAACCCCAGGAGTGGTAATGTGAGAGTATCCAGCATACCATTTATTGTAGATAGCATAGACCGGTATGGTTCAGAAAAGTTTGTTATATCAGCCCTAGAATCAAGCGTTCCAGCCTGTATTCGCTCTCCCAGAAAGGCTACTTCTTCATTGAAGAGCTGGCGTTCTGATCGATCAACCATATAATTAACGACAGAAATTATCTGACCCTGTTCATCAGTGACGGGAATTGCCCCATAATCAACCGGAACAGTCCGTCCTCTGATATAAGCGGTTGCCCGTCCACTCACCGGCTGAAATTTCCGTATCGCTTCAAGAGCAATACAGTCACTATTTTTGCTGTCAGTGATTTGAAAAAGGAGATCATACTGAGTTCCAAGAATGGCTTCTGAAGGCATATCCAGCATCTTAATCGTAGCCGTGTTAACTGACAGGATAGTCAAATCCCGGTTCGTGGTAATGATTGGTATCGGCATAGCATTCAGAATAGTATCCTGATAATTGAATTTGTGGTCCATCTCTTTCGTGTTTACATAATGAATAGGCACATCTCTCATGATCTCCTCCTGTATATACGGTCCTGATAGAACTCTTTTTTTAAGATAGTGGATGGGTTGAGTCTGAACCTGATAATGGATCCCCTCACTATCAGGATTTCACCGTTGATCATCATTGCATCCGGTGGTCAATATTAATGAAATCCTATTTCGTTATTGCTTCAATTGAAGACAGCATCGCCACTCGGATACAATGAGGGCGAATTATCAAAGCAGGGAGTTACCCTTACCAACATATATACTGAAGGTGAATTCAATATGCCCTTTGTCAAAAAACATTTTTTGAAACAAATTTTGGAAGAAATATTGGACCAGACAATGGTATTATCGGTAAAAATTGTATATCAGGTCATGATCCTCTTCAGGGTTTCTGTATTTCAAGGAGCATACCCTGAGCCGGTCAAACCAGCGAAGATATGATTGGGTCTCTTTAACCTGTTCTCATTTTCCGAGCGAGTATGGACTGATATTACAGGTTGAAAGAAAAGAGAACACAGATTGGAAACCAGTCGTCGAGTCTGAAGAGGGATTGCGGGAGATGAGAAAATGATTTGATTTCCATCATCTAATATCTCGAGGTTTTTTGATTTCTTTACAGTAAGAAGGTGACTATGGCAACGACAACAAAGATTATTACGAACCATTTAGCAATCTCCATAGAGAAGCCCGCAATTCCCCGCATACCCATTATTGCAAAAACCAGAGCCAATATAAGGAAAATTACTGCTAAATATATTAAATCAGCCATTATTTATGTTACCTATCGTTTCTTCAGTTTAGATTCAGCTTCGTGCACTGCGATCTTTGCATCAGCAACGGTCTTGCTCACTCCGATCTGTACACTATCTGAAACATCCTTTGCTTTTTTCTCTACATCCTTGCCTAAGTTGTGTGCGGTAACCGCAGCATCATCATATTTCGCATTTACGGCTACACGGGCATCATCAACAGTTTTTGCAGTTTTTACTTTTATGTTATCGGTCATTGTTTTCATTTCTCCTCCCTGATACGTTCCTGAAGATACCTTTCATTTTCATGAATCATCCAGTACCAGAGATAATCTGCATTTAGCGTTAGGGTATATACTTCTGCTCTGTTTTTGCATTTTTTGATTTAATTTCGGATAGTGAGACGTATGGGGAAGTATCAGATTATACCCGATTCTGAAGATATTCAGGCCCTGGTTCAATTTTACCTGCGTAAATGAGGAGAGATTCGGACCCCTGGTACCTCCCTGCAATTCATTCAGGGGTATATTTCAAGGGGTGGTTATTAGTTTAAGTTTTATCGCCATTTTTTTGATCTTTTCATTGATGTTGGGACTGTTTTCCATACGGTGCCACTCTTCGTTACCCATCCCCATAAAAAAGCCGCATGCTGAACATTTTGTCCATGCCTCGTACTGATCTGGGAATTCTGCATGGAGGGCAGATTTCCCACACTTGGGGCATCGGAGTTTCTCACTCATAACTGAAGTGGTCACCTCACTATCCATATTATGGGGAACGACCTTAAATTCGCTTGTACCTGGTTTAGGGTCTCCACTTTTTAATTCCATGGTAACCGGATGTATAGCCACATGGCCTTCATCGGTGTTTTTATTATCTTCAATCTTTAATTTTTCAGCCATTTTTGTCTTAACTCCTCCCGGATAATGGTTAAACCAATTTTTGATTATAAATCTTTGATCATGAATACCACCAGTCAATTCACGGATATTTCTGCATGTTCATGATGAATGGTAACATTATCAGGGATCTCTTTCATGTGATGTGGTGATATATACCACTAATCCGGAATTGCAAAAACCCATCAAATCTCATTCTAATAATATTCAGAGATATTTTTCAGAATCCAAATCTATCCGGTTTGATTCTGTTTGATACCGGGCTACCAGTCCTTGAAACGGCAAGAATAAGCTATGAAGTGATACTACAGGTACGATGCCTTTAACTCAGTGATTATTACGACAACTGAATTCGTTGACGATGAACGCCGGAACTTACCAGCGCTTCAATCCCTTTTTGAAGGGTCATGTAGTAAAAAAAGACCAGATCGAAAATTAACCCATCTGCACTTGTATATGTAGAGAACTCATATCATCAATCATTGGTGTTGGTTCAACGGGGATGATAAATTATCAGTTATGGGAATTTGGGACCCTTCGTAGGGTAATTCACACAAGAGGCTCCATCCAGTCTCCTCATCAGGTAGTCTGGGTTGGTCATTGAAAAAATCCGTGCCATTCAAGAATTTCCATCCCTTCTCTTCTTCAGTCAGTTCTGGTTGGTTCTCATCATTGGTCAACCCACACAAAAGGCTCCACCCAGTTTCTCCTTCAGATGCAGCAGTTAACGTATTAGGAGAACTCCCGGGAGAATATACCTCTTCGTCTATACCCTTTAAAATTTCATCACCATACCTGGGCATAGGGATATGGGGATCTCCAGTCACATCAAGAATATTGTTCACTTCTTCAAGAATCTTCCTTGAATACCCTTCAAACGCCATTGAATCAGTCCGTTCGGCAAAATTTCCTTTCTGAATAGCTCTGGTAATCCGGGAAATTTCAGATATTACTCCTTTCTGTCGTTGATATCTCATATCTTTGATTACTCCAACCATCTGGCTGTAATTATCTAGTTCGGGGGGAATCTGGTGGTTCCTTAATTGAATCATACATTCATCTCAGTGTTCATCTCTTTTTTCTCGTCTTCTTAGTGGGGCTCATCGTTCACGAGAAGTCGATGTTGGAATAATCCAAATCTCACTAAAAAAATGGGACTTCGGTAAAAATGTTAATTCGGAGAGTACGGTTTCATTTTGGGAAATCCATTAGTATCGATTGTTTTAATAATTGAACTCTCTCCCTTAATATCGAAGAGCGTTAAAGTAGTCTGGTTTTCCGAACCGGTAAGGAGTGTTGGGCTTGAGAATTTGAAGTATGTTCCATCCTGAAAAGTTCGGTTCATTGAGTCCCAGTCTACCCCTTTCGTGAAGAAAACATCATATCTTCCCACACTCATATTTTTGATACTACCTACATCTCCCCGTGGAATATATATGGCATACAGAGCCTCTGTCCGGCCGCTCATCGTTACTGCAGCGACTGCATCGGCAGTATTCTTCGAATTATCAAGTGTTAGAAGAATATGTCCGGATGTTGGAGGTGTTCCGTAAATAAATGTAGGATCAGTCACAGTTGCTGATGCAGGAGTTAAAGCAATTATGAAGGACAATATCATAAAGACAGCCATAAAGCGAACTTTCTCTGGAATCTTAAAGAATGATAGTATTACAGCGGATTTTATAGTCCTTCCTTGTCGGTTATTGATCATGGTATGTATACCTCTTTCCCTGATACGGTTTTTCATTCTTCTGAAAACGGTTCATTTTCAGCCTTTATCAGAGTACCCTTGAATTCATTGAGATTGCATATACATCTGTTCCTGAGTTGCAATCTATGTTTCAATTATGAGTTTCAGAAC
>DATMXW010000136.1:0-2806 GCA_035561295.1 Methanospirillum sp.
GAATACTAACCGTCATCCACCCGAAGAGTTCATGATTATATTATTGGGTCTTTTGACGATAAGGAGTGATGAACAGAATCCGATTAGCAAAAAACATTAGTTAGACAAGGTCAGTATGCATGAAAAAAATAGAAATTAGTATGCAATCACCATTGCATTATACCCAGAATAATAACGGGAGGAAAGCATTTCTCCCAGTCAAGATGGTTATCCTTATCATCTCTATCAGTCTGATTATGCCAACCGGGGTTCTTGCTAAGTTGAATGACTCAGAAAAAGACAGGATTATTCAGGATTTTGATGGTTTTGCGGGAAAGGTATTCAATGAATCAGGGGTTCCGGGAATGTCCATTGCTATCACTGACCGGAACAAAACCCTGTATTCAAAAGCATTTGGGGTATGCTCTCTGGATAGTTCAGACCCGGTAACCCTTGAAACAACCTTTATGATAGGCTCGATAACCAAGGCCTTCACTGCCACGATCCTCGGTAGTATGGTTGATGAAGGAAGAATCTCCTGGAATGACACGGTACTATCTGTCCTCCCCTGTTTTGCGTTGAAAGATTCGAACGCAACAACAAATATGACAATTGGAGAATTATTAACCCATAATTCTGGCCTCTGGCCATATGACGGAGACCTATTAGTATTCGAAGGAGTGGAGCCGAGTGAGGTTATAAGCCGGATAGGGTATCTTGAGATGCAGCGACCGTTCCGCTCCGGATTTGGTTATAATAATCTTCACTACTTTGTTGCATCAGAAGTGATAAACATCTCCACCGGTGAGCCTTGGAGCGAGAACCTCCGGACCCGAATCTTTACACCGCTTGGTATGGACAATACCTCTACCGGTTTTAGTTTCCTCAACAAAGATGATGATAAAGGCTGTAATTATGCCAGCCATCACGCATTAACACCGAATGGGTATACTCCGATGGTGATGGACGAGGATCATATTTTCACCGATAATTATCCTGGGGCAGGGGGAATCAGATCAAATATTAATGACATGGCAAAATGGCTTCGATTTTGGTTGAATGCCGGGGAAATAGATGGGAGACTTATTCTGAAACCCGAAACGGTTCAGGATATTATCAGACCCGCAAATATTGAGTACGAAGACTCGTATGGTAATTCATCATACGCCCATGGCTGGGTTGTTAAAGGAGATCTTGGACTTTCCCACTCCATTATCTGGCATAATGGAGGAAATCAGGGAATTCATGCATATAATGGATTCATCCCTGAGGAGGGAATTGGAATTGTGATATTAACAAATGCTGGTGATACTGGAGTACCTGAAATATTAGGTGATGGTTTCCTGTTCCAATATTGTCAAAAACCGACGGAGAATTTCAATTATCTGAACTTTACTGCAATGCGAGAATTTGTGAAACCTCAGTACCCAGAATCACTCTATCCTCAGCCAGAGGATAATTTTTCCATTGATTTGGATAATCTGAGCGGAACGTATCAGAATAGCTATTACGGTGAGATGAAGATCTATGAGGAATCAGGGGATCTCTATGCTGAACTAGGTCAACGGCCGGTTCGAATGAGGCTTACGCCAGTCAACGAAACCTCGTATCTATTCTCACTCCTGCCCCTGAATATTGGTGTTCCAAATCCTGATGGCATGTTCTCCTTTGACGTGGATCCTGGTGGACAAGCTTCAAAGATAACTGTTTTGGGATTAACGATGCCGGAAGAGCCACCCTATAGCTTTACAAGGATCTGAAAATTACCGAATATTTAATAAAAAGAAATCATGACCCCTGGATTAGTTTCAGAACTGGACTGTGATCCTCATAAGAGTAGTATGAAAAAATTACATGGTAGGATGAATCCGATCTCACTTCTCCTTTTGGTAGCTATCCCGGTAATGGGTGCACAAACTGGGGATATCACGCTGAATCATATTGAGGATCCCGATTCTTCAAACCCGTTTATTGTTACCGGGACAGTATCAAACCCGGGTTGCACCCAGGTTGGGATAGAGATCTTTCCTCAGGACTACTGGAATCAGGCTGATAAAATCGTTAGAGATCGGGATTCTAAAGGATTTCGTTTATCACTTCAATCAGTTCTCCAAAATATTAACGACATTGAAACGACAAGCAACGATGAGCAATATGATGGTGTTTTCCTGCATCTCTATAATCCAGATGGGACAATTGCATATCTACCGGCTCCTCCGTGTCCTGATCACCGCCTCCATTTTTCCAGGGTTAGAAATTATTCTGGTGAGAATCGTTCCTGGTCCAGTACATTCAATGGGCAAGGTGACAGAAAAAAACTAAATGCCGGTACCTATGTGATATTAGTATGGGATGCTACCGATCAAAGTGTATACCAAAATACCCATGTTGAAAATATCTATGATGTAAAGAACAAAAAAATATACCCAACTACAAAAAGAGGACCTATATGGGATTTTGATAACCAGAAAGATCTCATAACGAAGGTGATATATATTCGATGACCGGCCTCCTCTCCTTTTCCAATATCAGGGATCAGTCCGAGAGAGGTTATGAGATGTACTTTATATCTATTTTTTGGGCTGGGAACACGGTCTCCTCTGAACTCAATTCTCGGAACGATTTAGCTGAACGACTGTAATGACAGATGATGATGACAGTGAACCCGGAACTACTTTTTAACGTGATCACTGGGAAATTAGTGATTGATTAACATCTGATAGAAGAAGAGTAATTATTCCCCCATGTTAGGGAGATTATGGGGATGAAGTAACATTATCAAGGATAATCAGGACTGACTAAAGGTCAATTCTAAAAAAGTATGTGA
>DATMXW010000137.1:0-45636 GCA_035561295.1 Methanospirillum sp.
TGCACAGGATAGGAGAGGTCGGGCCAAAGGCCCTCCCACCATATTGTTGAACGGCAAATGTCGTAGAGGGAAAGTTAAACAACCCACACTTTTCCACGGTGAGCCAATTTTTTCCAACGAGCAAGGATCTTATTGATCTCAATATTCGTGGATATATCGGAACACCCCTGCGGAACTCCGGAGGACAGGTTTTTGGAATCCTCTGTGTGCTTTTCAGAAGCCCAATTCAACCCCCCCCATCAGTGCGGGAGATCATTGACATTATCGCAACTAAAGCTGCAGCAGAGATAGAACGAACCCAGATTGAAGATAAACTTAAGAGAAGCCAATCTATGCTTGCCGAAGCGATGGATATGGCACATCTTGCAAACTGGGACTATGATGTATTAAGAGGGACGTTTACCTTTGATGACCGCTTCTATGCTCTGTATGGCACTACTGTAGATCAAGAAGGGGGTAAACAGATGACCGCAGAAACGTATACACGGGAGTTTGTTCACCCCGGAGATGATGATATCATTTTTGTGGAAATCGAGAAGGCCATAAAAACAACCAACCCAAATTATGAGTCAATTCTTGAGCACCGCATCATTCGCAGGGATGGCACAATACACCACATTTTGGTGCGCATTAGAATTATAAAAGATGCAAAAGGACAGACAATTAAAATATATGGATCAAATCAGGATGTCACAGAACGTAAGGGAACAGAAATCGCTCTTCGGCAGGCGAACCGACAACTCAATCTGCTCTCCGGGATCACGAGGCATGACATCCTTAATCAGATCTCGATTATCCTTCTGCTTCTTGATCTTGCAATGATAGATTCTCCGAATCCATCACTCCTAAAAAAACTCCAAAACATGGAATCTGCTACTACCGCGATTCAGTCCCAGATAGAGTTCACCCGGGTCTATCAGGATCTTGGAACGCTCGAGCCTCAGTGGCAGGATCTTGACAGAATCATCCCCCGTTCCCATGTACCTTCAACGATCACCCTGACTGTGGAGGTTGAAGGATTATGCGTATTTGCTGATCCGATGCTCGAAAAAGTATTCTTCAACCTCCTGGACAACTCCATCAGACATGGCCAGGAGGTGACCAGGATCACGGTATCTACCTATCAGGAAAATGGTGCTCTTATAGTGGTGTGGGAAGATAATGGGGTAGGGATTGCCATAGATGAAAAGGAGAAGATATTCGAGAGAGGATTTGGGAAAAATTCCGGGATGGGGATGTTTCTAACCAGGGAGATTCTCTCAATCACCAGAATGCCAATTTGGGAGTGTGGGAGCCCAGGGAATGGGGCAAGGTTTGAGTTCGCTGTCCCGGCTGGGAAGTTTCGCTTCAGGCATGATACTGATACGGTGATAGAAAGGAGCCGGTGCTCCAGATGAGTGACATTGACCCGCCTTCAGATCCGGAGAACCAGGGTGAAGAGAGCATGAATACGAGCAACGTTCAAAGCGGGCAGGGGATCTCACTCTTATTCATTGATGATGAACCTGCTCTCCTTGATGTTGGAAACCTGTATCTGCGAGATCTGTACTGATTTGATATCACCACAGCAGAGAGTGCAGACGAAGCGATCCATCCGAAATTTAAAAGCAGTATGACGTAATCATCTCTGATTACGAGATGCCTCATATGCATGGTGTTACGCAGCTCAAACATATCAGGTCATCAGGAGATACGACTCCATTCATCATCTTAACCAGAATTGGGAGAGAAGATGTAGGTATTGAAGCATTGATACGATAGCACTACCCAAATTCAGACTCAGTTCTTTTCACGAACATACGCAATAGTTCCTTCTTCCATCCCCTCACCACTTGTCTGCACAGAAACAGGAATAAATCCATTCTTTTCAAGAACTCTGACTGATGCCGGAAGTTCGGGATACGTAGTTGCCAGGATGCGCAAAACCCCTGGAAATGAGAATATCACGGGGATCATATGAGCTACAGCTTCTGTTGCATATCCCAGGTTTTGAAAATCATCAAGAACTGAGTACCCGATCATGACCGTACCTTCCTCTTCAGAATGCGATACAACGCCCCCACTTCCGATCAGGATACCTTTCTCCTGATCAGGCCCTTTGAGAATCCAATACCATGAAGAGAAATGGGGATCACTCTCTTCTTGTACCATTTTAATAAAGAACATCAGAGCATCCTGATCAAGAAGGGGCGGGGGCCATGTACCCGGAATTGTCGCATTGAGCAGATCAGCCAGGGTAGTTCGATCAGTGAGATCTGCAGAAAGGATCTCCAGGGTTGCCTGAACCAGGGAGAGCCGCGGGGTTGTAATATGGGGTATGGTTATCATATTTCTTCTCACAGAGTGGTTCGTTGTTATTGATCAGGGAAGATTCCTGCACCGATAATGAGGTCATCACCTGCCAGTTCCGAGTACCCGAGTTTTAACCTGATACGATAATCAGAACCTGGATCAGCAAAGAAGTAATAGGTGAATCCACCACCGTCCAGTGCATTGGCAATCAGTTGTCTGACTGGATACTTCCCATATGGATCCTGATCCCCCATCCGGTTCATTCCTACAAGTCCGGGGAGGTACGGATTTGAGAGGAGAGTTCCATTCAGATCAAAGGTGAAGATGAACAATTTTGGATCAGAAAAGGTTCCGTTTGGATTACTGAACTCACGGATAGCTGCTTCTTTTCCGTGATCACCAGTATATGCAACAGCATCATGAACCAGAGTAACCAGGGAATTCCGGTTTTCAGGTGAGAATTGCACGGGGATGTTTGAGAGATATATACCGGTCCCAATCACCCAGGTTTCATCAACCGGCCTGATATATGAGACTTTAAGCTCCGGTCTCCGATCAGCATCCGGATTATCAAAGACATAATACCAAAAGCCACCCCCGTCTTTTGCAACCATGAGTTTCTCACCCCCGATGGAGACCCCATTCAGGTCAGTAAGATCTCCTTCATTGATGCCGATCTTCTCTGGAAGGAAGGGAAGGGCGAGGGTAGTCCCATTCATATCAAAAGCAAAAATATAGGTTCCGTTTGTGATGAAATGACCGGAGAGGTTATTGAACTCAGTTAGGGCATTCTCTTTTCCAACCTCTCTGGCATAGGTGACCGCCCGACCAACGGTGGCCCTTAAGGTATCCCTGATTGATTCAGGTGCATCGGCTGGTATGGAGAGTTCCCCCCCATATACCCCCGATGCAAGCCACCAGGTATCATCAACCCGTTTGACATAGGCAAGTTTTTCCTCGTTCATCCCGGTGACCGGATTCTCATATAGATAGGGTACATACCCGCTCCCATTCAGAGCAGTATCACGCATCGCCTCTATCATTCGAAATCCTTTACTGTCGGTGAGTGAGAGTTTGTTTACTCCAACAAATTCTGGATGGAAGGGATGGGCAAGGTTGACACCGGCAGTGTCATATGCCCAGATATACTGATCTCCCCGGGTAAACGATCCGTTCTGCAACGAGAACTCTTTCAATGCCGCTTCTTTGCCAACCCGCTGTGCATAGACCACGGCTTCATTCACAAAATCGATTAGTCCGGTAACCGGTGAGGATGCATTTTTGGTGATCACCGGTAACTGAGTGGCAGCTGGAGATGCAGCACACAGGTTTCCAGCCAGAAGGAGGATCAGGATGCAGATCTGAAGGGCTCCCAGGGATCGAAAAACCATATGGGTATGTCCGCTGGTGAAGTATTTGAGGGTGATGATCTGATGCCCTGATCACAGATACAATGCAGATGACTGATACATACCCTTGCTGACCGATAATCCATATCGGATTGGCAATCACCTAAAACGCTATCTGCCAGGATGAAGTCGACAATACTCAATAATAATTGGGTTTTGAACGCTCGTATTCAGCTAATAGCACTCGAAATCAAAAATTATGACCAGATACCTGTTACAAAAAAAGAAGTACGAAATTATTCAATATTCATCCTGAGAAGAAGTCCAAGGTCGGTATCCTCCTCAGTGATATACCCGCTGGCAAGGATTTTTCCAGCATTATCATGATGCACGGCGTATAGCGGGCCAATCCCAATTGTTTCAAACGATGTCACCCCGTTTGTGCCAAATGAGGAGTCAGGCTTGCCATCCTGAGTTAATCTGATAAGAATAGGGGTTTGTAGTCCATTCACCAACGATGTTCCGGCAATGATGATTCTGCCATCAGGCATTATCGTCTGACCCCAGGCATAATCATATCCGGATCCTCCAAACCTGGCAACTCCATTCTCACCAAATGCGGTGTCCAGAGTCCCATCTTGGTTAAACCTGAGCAAAATAATATCAAAGGATCCTGAAGAGTCAGTCTCAACACCGGTGACCAGTATCTTCCCCTCCGGGGTGACCGTGATCCAGTTTCCATAATCGGGGCCACCTGTTGAACCATTCCAAATTGCAACCCCACGTTGCCCAAAGGTTGTATCAACGGTTCCATTCCCGTGAAGGCGTAAGAGCCCGATTCCTACTTTTTTATCAATAGTTACTGCTCCGGTAACAAGGATATTCTCCTCCATATCCAGGGCTGATGCATAGCCATAACTTTCCTTTCCACCCAGTTTTCCAAGCAAAAATACCCCTCCAGATGCAAAATCAGGATCAGGAGTACCATTCGAAGTATAGCGGAGAACTGCCAGTTCCTTATGCGAGCTGACATTTACTTCCCCACAAACTACTATCTTTCCATCCTGCTGAACCACAACACCCCGCCCTGAATCGGTGCCAGATCCCTGGCCTGCATACCTGACCGTTCCATTATCACCAAAGGTTTCATCAGGTGTGCCATCAGGGGTGCACTTGAGAAGAAGGATATCAGAATCATGACCATTATGCTCTCTTCCTGAGATCAAAATATTATCATCTGCATCAAGGGTAAGGCCAAAAGCATAGTCATCCTTCCCCTCATCGCCTGAATATAAGATCTGACCACCATCTCCAAACGAAGGATCCGGTGTTCCATCTGAGAGATATCTGAGGATGTGGATATCTTTCTGCCTAGTATCGTTGGTGTATCCTCCCAGGAGAATTTTTCCATCCTTTTGGATCACCATCTCAAGGTTCCGGTCCTGACTTGCATTCGGAGTATGCCAGAGGGCATATCCGTTTGGCTCATTAAAAGTCAAATCAAGCGGTGATGAGGGAACCTCTTCTGCTGCAATTGTACTGAAAGAAAGCATAAGGACCAGGAGTACTCCGGCAATTATCCCGACACTCCAGGTCCGAAAATGTGCATACATACTGAGAAATATCCTGATTGAGAACTATATTAAGGGACCGAAATAATCAGGAAGGGTTAAGGAGAGGCATGAAAGAATTTCGGATTTCCGGACCGATTACCTGCTTGAGAGACCAAATCAAGGCCCAATATAAAATTCCAATAGAAAATCCCCAAATTCCCTTCTACAGAGCCAACATACACACACTATTCAATGACATCTGAAGTGTCTTTGAACAGTTGATACAAAAAACCAAGAACTTCTGATCCAACCTGTTGACATGGGTGAAAAAGGAAAATTTATTGAATTTTTGTCCCGTTCCAGAAGTCAGATCCTGCAGATGCATTCAATGCGACATCATAGGTTCCGTTAAAGAAAGTACCGTCTCGTGACAAGGTAAAGGAGAAATTTCCGAATTCTTTCCATGTTCCTGTCGCCATTTTTCCATCATCAGATACGGTCCCCTCAAAGAGCCCGGGTTCATCTGCTATACCAGGTAATGGATGATACGAACCAGTTATGGTTGTACCTTCCTGAATCCAGACATTCTCTGTCCTCGCGCCTTTCCAGGTACCACTCCAGATATTTTCAGGATCTAATACGGTCCCGATTCTGGTCGTGTTCGTTGTATAGGCGCCAGATTCATTCATTCCTCCATCTATACGGACCCCCCCGTTTCCGGTGAACGACATCCCATCGTCAGAGATGGATACAGAAAGTGGGCCTGATTCGGTCCATATCCCGGAAAAGATGGTTCCATCCTTTGAGACCATTCCCGCAAGCCGACCCGGGTCCATCGATTTAATATCCTTTGGTTCATACCTGCCTTCGATTTCGGAACCGTTCTGTAGGATGGATACGATATAATATTCAGTCGACCAGGAACCATTCCAGACGTTTTCTGCCTGACTCTTCGCATCAGGAATCTGCTCAGCCGATCCTGCACAGAGGATACTCAGTACAAGGACCACCAGCATACCGGTTACAAAAAAAAATCTCATCTGTTCACCATACTGATAATACACAGTTATTCGGTTACGCATAAGCGTTTCGATACCTGATCCACAAAACAGGGAGTATATATATTGGCGAAGTCTGATTCAGGGAAATTGAGAGATCCTGAATCGTATCACCTGACCCAATAACAACAATGTTATTTCACGCTATCCGGTGTTCTTGCTCCATGTTCACGAGGCTGAGGTCACCGGCGATGCAGAGAGGCTAGGAATTCAGTGCTTGTTACAGCCCGTAATCTGTCGGATGCATACTGGTGATACCGCTCTTCTTCCAGTACCTGAAATGTCTCTTTTTCTATCCCTTTCGTGAGATCATGAATGATCGTCACCCGTGCCCCTCTGACCAGCCAGCCTTCCACCGCATACCTGATACAAAAATCCGAGGCCACTCCAATCATGGTGACCTCGATGGTTGCTCCATTGTAACCAGAACTTATCGCCCTGATACACTCATCACGAGGCATGTGCCGGGTTGGAGCGTTTGGATCATCGACAACATGAAAGAGCATATCGTATGCCATCTTTCGTTGAGGAGTTGTGAAGAGAATATCCTGAACACTTTTTTCCCCCCACATATTGAACTGGTTCTTTGTAAGATACTGCTTATTGGGCAGCCCTGATACCTCGACAGATAATTCCCAGTCTGTTGTCCCGTATTCACAGTGAATTGGGAATATTTTTCCTTCTTCAGACTGATGATACTCTTCTGCAAAATGGGTATCTAATATTATGAAGGTATGATCAAAGACCCTGTCACACACCTGGTTGAGAAAAACATTTGTCGGGGAAATAATATCCTGAGCCCCCTTCACGTATAAATTCCCATTCTTTTGGGTAAAGCCGTTCTGCATATCACCAATATGCAATATTTTAATTATTTTCATCGTAAAATCGAAAAAAAGAGAGGAGATTATGAGGTGGTATCAGGTACAGAGAGATCGCTGCCGGTGTAGATACCTGAACCGACCAGCCGGTCACCCTGCACCGGAAGCACGTAACAGAACTTCAGTTCGTCCTTGCCACTAGCAGGATTATAGTACGCCACATACACAAATCCCCCACCTGCTTTTGCAGTATCTATCTCAAGGCGGGCAATCAGGCAACCGTATTTGTCTGTTTTATCCATCCGGTTCGTCCCGACTCTTTCGGGCTGATAGGGCATCGCGAGAGTCATCCCATCAAACCCATAGCTAAAGAGATACGTATTATCTTTTGACCAGGTGCCATTTATATCATTAAATGCAGCCGATGACTTCTCTTCTCCTTCGCTCTCAGCAAATGCAGCTCCCTGCTCAACCCTGGAAACAAGGCCAGCGATTGCATCCTTATCAATTACTGCGTTTATATGAGGGAGATAGAACCCGGACCCAACAAACCAGGTATCATTGATAGGTTCTACATACGTAAATTTCACCTGTTCTGAGCGATTTTGTGCCGGGTTTGGATAGACATAATATATGAACCCGCCACCATATCCAGCAATATAGGTCATTGCTTTAAAAAATTCCATCCCATTAGAGTCAGTCAGATTCATCCTGTTTGTCCCGATCAGTTCTGGCTCATATGCAAGAGCGAGGGTCGTACCATTTATATCATACGCAAAGAGGTACTGTTCTCCGTTTACAAACTCCCCTGTTAGGTCATTAAAATGGGCTAGAGCGTCCTCTTTAGTATTATTTTTCGCATATGAAACACCTTTTTTTACAAAAGCAGTGAGATTTTCTATTTTCTCCTCAAGAACCAGATCAGCTGATACTGTATCCGGGCCAGTCCCGGATATCCCGACAGACAGAGATGTTTCATTCTGCTCACCAGACAATTCTGCAAGGGCAACTCCAGAAAGAGTGGTACATATGAGTACCAGAGCAACAAATCCCCATTGGTATGCCATAAATTCTAAGGGTTATGTAGATATTTAAGGTGGGAGGGTGAGGGGAGTTATGTGAGATCGAAGACCGCCAGCCAGTCAAAATCGGTACACCATTGAGAAGTCAGAGGAAAATAGGTCGAATTTTTTACACTCCTTGAGCGAACCGGGAGATCAACTATCCCGGGGGGGAGTCCCTGACCTGAATGAGTCGGGATGAACCTCACCGGCCCGGATACCGCAGTCAAAAGCGCCTCAAGCGTGCCGGGTTCGGGTTTGCCTATCCCCTGAGTTTCTGATATGCCAATGCCTGAACCAATAACTGCGTACCGCGATCCAAGCATCATCGTAAGGTGAGCACCTGCCATCCACCAGGTGCACAGGTCAGGGCCGAGTTGCCATTTCTCAGATCCACGTTTCAGATGACTATTGTGAGCAAATGCAAGCACCTTGCCCCGCTCCTGTTCCTGGAATACGATATATGCCAGGTTATCTGCCATCATGGCATCCCGGATACCAAGCAGTCGTGAAACCCGCCAGGGTGATTCACGGGCTACAGCAGCATGATACGTCAGCAGCTGCCGTGCCAGCGATGCATACCTGACTGCCTCCCCATACCTGTGGTGATCACTCTTTGCCACCAGTTCAGGAGAGCGGATCTGCATATCGGTGATGAGTTCTTCGATCTCAATTCTCAGGGCAGCGGCTGCCGGTGAAAGTCCTATGGACTTAGTGGGGTCCATCATTGCTGCAGGATTCTCCCAATCAGAGTCCACACCAAGCAGCGGCTCAATACGGTGGCGATACTCCTGACCGGCGTTGTGGTCAATCGAGGTGAGATACAGGATCACAAAATCCAGGAGTTTACGTGGACTTTCGGTAAAGGTCATATCAGTCGGACTATCGAATCCATAAAACCGGAGTTTGACAGGATGGGATGGGTCGGCATTATATTGCCGCATCCACTCCACAAGCTGCCGATTACCCTCCATTCCGCGAAAGCCACGACTGAACCCACTATGTTCAACTGCTTCATAGGATGACGGACCATTCCCAGATATATACTCATTCACGATACGTGCCCGGGGGAGACTGCTCTCGATCGCAATAGCCCGGTAGCCATGAACCTCTACCAGGTGCTGAAAGAACCGGTTGCGAAGCAGGAGAATCTCCTCCCCTCCATGGAGAGCTTCTCCAAGTCCAAGCAGTCTCACGCTCTCACCCAGTGAGGCGATAATCCGGTCAACAGCAGTATCGAACGTTTCCGGAGTATCAAGAGAGCATTGAATCGCCTCGGATGCAGCCCAGTCTTCAAGGGTTGTGTATTCTGGATTGATATTTATATATTCCATTCTTATCGATGTGAGGGGTACCTCTATATAAGATTCATGTACTACCCTGATATCACCATGATAATCACAGGTATCCAGGGCAGTCCGAGAGGAGAAAAGAGCAGAACCCTGCTCCTTATGGAATGGGTTCTCGCCGGAGCGAAGGAATCAGGGGCTGAGTATCACCCTTGAAGATGATCCACTGGCTATCATGCGGGAAGAACCTGCTGCCAGAAGTTTTGGCAGAAGACTGGTGCAGGCGATCCGTGACAGACCAAAGAACCCCCGGCATGAAGCTGAGAACGAGGATAACCGGATTTTTTTTAGAGATATTGTTGTGGCTAATCGGATCACCCGGCCTCTGGAGTATCAGCGATGGGTCAGAAAGGGATGGATACTGGATCCTGAGAGATGAGGCCTAACTGGAGATAAAACGGTACATTATCATACATATATGCCCTTCAGAGTACCGATGACGAAAATATCTTATCTGCCTCGCTATGTTCATTATCATTTCGATCTGAAGACTTGTGGACACGAGTGATCTCATCGTCATCAATGGTAGCGACGGTCACCGGGCTGGAAAATGTCTATATACTTTGAATTAACCAGTACGATATCATGACAAAAATGGATCCGGTAGTACACTTTGAGATGCCCTATGAAGACAACGAACGCCTGAAAAAATTTTATACAGAGGTGTTTGGCTGGCAGATGGAGCAGTTGGGCAAGGAGATGGGAGAATATGTCGTTGCCACGACGACTGAGACCGATGAGAACCGGATGCCATTGAAAGCGGGGGGTATCGGCGGGGGATTCTATCCGAAGACGCCCGAAATGCCTCAATGCCCATCTGTTGTTATCGCGGTAGAGGATATCAGAGTGGCAATACAGAAGATCATCGATGCCGGGGGGAAGATTCTCGGTGAGCCGATGGAGATTCCAGGTATCGGGCAGTTTGTTTCGATCATTGATTCAGAGGGCAATCGGGTGGGTGTGCTTGAACCAATGAATAGGTAACATCTAAAAAATTGTAAATTGTGGTTGTATCTTTCAGGCAGACTGCTGATAAAATAAACCAGATTCGGAAGAGATTTTTGTGCCTATTATGAGATACTTATGAGGGTACATGCATGAAATATGAGATTTCTATCGAGTTGACAAAAGAACGGAGAGAGATTATGATCTCCGAGATCAAGACATATTTTTCAAAAGAGCGAGAAGAAATAATTGGAGATCTGGCTGCCGGACTGATCCTGGATTTTATTATGGAGAAATTAGCACCAGAATTTTACAACCAGGGTGTGTATGATTCACATAAATATATGGAAGAAGCGAATGAAGAACTGTTATCAATCTTAAAATAGCCTGGCCCATCTTTTTTTTTCACCGACTCCTCACGATTGATACAGATATACATTTCTTTTCTACTCTCCGGTGAATAGCGCCAGTACAGGGGTTATACCAGGATAACGCTCCTCCTGCATCGACAGATAAGAACATACGCCACGACTGGAGTATCGGTATTTCAGGGTAAAGTATTTGAGATGAAACACGCTATTACAATCTGTGTAGTATTCATCCTAAACAATAGATAGGGAGTTACCATTATGAATCTGAACAATTTCACCATTAAATCTCAGGAAGCCGTGCAGAAAGCAATGGAAATTGCTTCCGCCCAGCAGAACCAGGCCATCGAGACGTCACATGTTCTCAAAGGGATGCTGTTGGTTGATGAGAATGTTATTCCATACCTGCTGAAGAAACTAAATGTAAACCTTGATCTCCTGACCCGTACCCTTGATCGTATCCTTGAATCGTATCCACATGTCAGTGGCGATGAGCAGTACCTCTCAAAGGATGCGACGAAAGCCCTGCAGAAAGCCAATGCTCTTTCCCAGGAATTTAAAGATGAATTTGTCTCAATAGAACATCTGCTCCTAGGGATTTTATCGGTGAATGATCCCACATCACGGCTGCTGAAAGAGAACGGGGTTTTGGAGAAAGACCTGAAAACAGCCATCCGGCAGCTGCGGAAAGGTTCGGCAGTGACCAGCCAGACCGCTGAAGAGACGTATAACTCTCTGAATCTCTTTGCCCGGAATCTGAATGATCTTGCCAGTGGGGGCAAACTTGATCCGGTGATCGGTCGTGATGAAGAGATTCGCAGGGTTCTGCAGATCCTGTCCAGGAGAACTAAAAATAATCCGATCCTCATCGGAGAGCCCGGTGTTGGAAAAACAGCCATTGCCGAAGGTATTGCTCACCGAATCATTGATGGAGATGTCCCGGATAATCTGAAGACAAAACAACTCTTCTCCCTCGATATGGGAGCCCTGATTGCGGGTGCAAAATTCAAGGGAGAATTTGAGGAACGGCTCAAAAGCGTAGTTAAAGAGGTAATATCGGCTGAAGGGGAGATCGTCCTGTTCATTGATGAGATCCATACCCTGGTTGGGGCCGGAGCGAGTGAAGGTGCCATGGATGCAGCGAACATCCTAAAGCCCGCCCTTTCACGGGGAGAACTCCATGTCATCGGGGCTACTACCCTCAAAGAATACCAGAAGTATTTTGAGAAGGACAAGGCACTCGAACGCCGGTTCCAACCGGTGATGGTACATGAGCCTGATACGCTGGATGCCATCTCAATTCTTCGGGGAATTAAAGAGAAATACGAGACTCATCATCACGTCAGAATCAAGGATGAGGCCATTATCGCCGCCGTTGAACTTTCCCAGCGATATATCTCTGACCGGTTTCTTCCTGACAAAGCTATCGACCTGATAGACGAGGCTGCATCAAAACTCCGGCTTGAGATCAACTCGGTTCCTGAAGAACTGGAACTGATCGAACGGAGGATACGCCAGCTTGAGATCGAACGGGAAGCCATCAAGCGGGAGAAGGACCAGGGAAAACTGAAGAATCTGAATGAGGAGATCGGGAATCTGACCGAGGAGCGAAACCGGCTCAAGGCAAAGTGGCAGTCTGAAAAAGATATTGTTGAACAGATTCAATTACAGAAAAATGAGATCGAGATCCTGAAGTTCGATGCAGAAAGTGCCAACCGGAGCGGTGATCTCGGAAAAGTGGCTGAGATCCGCTATGGCCGTATCCCGAATATTGAAAAGACCATGGAAGAGTTGAAGGAGAAGCTGACCCTGCTCCAGAAGGACTCTCCGATGGTAAACGAGGAGGTGGACGCTGAGGAGATTGCCGAAGTGGTCTCCCGCTGGACCGGGATCCCAGTGAGCAGAATGCTCCAGAGTGAAAAGCAGAAACTGCTGACCCTTGAGGCTGAACTCCATAAACGGGTGGTCGGCCAGGAGGAGGCCATCGAGGCAGTCTCTGATGCCATCCGCAGGAGTCGGGCTGGCCTTCAGGACACAAAACGCCCCATAGGATCGTTCATCTTTCTTGGGACTACCGGGGTTGGAAAGACTGAACTGGCAAAAGCCCTGGCTGAATTTCTCTTCAATAATGAGAATAATATGGTCAGGATCGATATGTCTGAATACCAGGAGAGGCATACCGTCTCACGTCTGGTAGGAGCACCTCCCGGTTATGTAGGCTATGAAGAGAGCGGACAGCTGACTGAAGCGGTCAGGAGAAAGCCCTATTCAGTAGTGCTTCTGGACGAGATAGAGAAAGCCCATCCGGATGTGTTCAATATTCTGCTCCAGGTGCTTGATGATGGACGGTTAACCGATAACAAAGGCCGTACAGTGGATTTCAAGAACGCTATTATCATCATGACCTCAAATATCGGGTCACCGATTATCCAGGAGAACCTTGAGCATGTCACCGACCAAAACCGGGATGAGGTATTTGATCAGACCAGGGATCAGGTATTTGAACTGCTCAAAAGAACGATCCGGCCCGAGTTTCTTAATCGTATTGACGAGGTCATCATGTTCAAACCGCTCACCCGGGATGAGATTGGGACAGTGGTGAAACTGCAACTGGGAGGCATTCAAAAGATGCTTGAGAAGAATGATGTCCGGCTCCAGGCAACTGAGAGCGCCATCCGGTTTATCGCTGCCCGCGGGTTTGACCCGCAATTTGGTGCACGGCCAATCAAACGGGTGATCCAGAAGAACCTGCTCAATGAGTTATCAAAGATGATCCTGGAAGGAAGTGTCAACAAGGACTCAGATATCATCGTTGATGAGAGTGAAGGAAGGCTGGTATTCAGGAATACCTAAATCCTAATCCTACCCTTTTCATGGATAGTGATCCAGATTACCACCCTTCATGGGAGCCACGTGGTTACTTCTTTTACATCCGGTCGTATGGAATCCGATATCCCTTCTGCCGGATATCCTATCGCACACCCCATGAATCCCCATCCTCCTGTCCGGAGATCAAAGATCTGACAGAACTCTTCAATTCGATCCATCTGGGCTGTAATAGAGACAAGTTGAAATCCAAGACCCAGAGCAGTTGCCTTAAGCCACATATTCTCCAGACAGTGAGCCAGGGATGCCTGTTCCACCGGGGGAAATCCTTTTTTCTCAGCGATCACAATATAAAACGGTGCAGTGCCGACACCGGGAACAGAGCCCATCTTCCGGATCATGGCCAGCCTTTTGATGAATCCCCCTGCAAGATCTGCAAAGTCTTCATTTCTTGCCGCAGCCTTCTCAAGTTCAGTCGCCATCTCTTCCACCTCATGAAAGATAAATGGTTTGAGTGCTTTCATGGTTTCAGAATCCTTTCGAATAACGAAAAATTTCCTGAAATATTCTGAACTCCCGGAAACTGCAGCACCGGCATACGGGGCATGGAGGCCTGCATGAATGATCTCCATGATGGTACTATCAGGGACTGTCTCATCGGTAAATTTCCGGTGGGTCCGACGTTCTGAAATGATGGCATCGAAAATCCGGTTCCGCTCTTCAAAGTCAGGATTATTCATGATATTCCTAAGAAATTTGTTGTCAGATTGATTTAGCAATACTGGTGGATAATTTGCTGTACCGCAACATCTCTGAAAGAATTTACTATGTAGTACCAAGGAATGTCAGGGTGCTTCTGTTGACCGGTGCAGGCAGTAATGTTGGTTCCCCAATTATCTTTACATTCCACATTACAATATCCTGTTTCATCGGGAAATACATGAGTTGAGTATACCCTCGTGAGTATAGGATCTAATACCCAAATTAGGGTGTATTTTAGACGAATAATCCAGGAAATTTATCAAACCATTGAACGAGATCCAATATCCATTATTTATTTATGTAGCCACGATAACTATGATACACATGAGCTCCGACATACCATATATATCACACGCCGGAGAAGTCTCCTCCGGGGATTGCACAAAAGAGATCGCAAGCCTCCAAGAGAGAATCAAATTACTTACAGAAGAAAACAGTATCCTAAAAATAGAAAAAGATCGGTACGAATCAATACTCCGGTTTAATCCAAACCCGATTCTTGTGTGGAATACTGACCTACAGGTTATCGATACCAACGATGCCTTTACGAAGAAAACCGGGTATTCCAGGGAAAAAGCGCTTTCCCTTAAATTATCTGATTTTGTCTATCTTTATCGGAAAGGTGATGGAATACAGGAGACGCTTCGCGACAAACAGATGAAGACAGGAGAAGCCACGTTTCAATTCCCCAGCGGGGTCTTCTCATGGGTCAGATACACCATCCCGGTCCTTGACGAGAGAGGAAATATCCGAACGATTATTTCGGTGTATAATGATGTGACTGAACTAAAATCAGAACTCGAAGAGATCGAAGTGCTGAAAAATAGATCGAATGCCATCATCAATGAAAACCCATATCCGATGCTCGTCTGGAATCCAGAACTCACTATCACCACCATGAACGGGGCAGCCTTGAAACTCATGGGTTTTTCCGAGCATGATATCGGACGGATTTCAGTCAAGGATTTTACCTATATCAGTCAGACCGGAACAGGGGTTTCAGACACATTCAAATCTGGAAAACCCAGCACAGGGGAAGCAGTCGTAAAGTTTACCACCGGTGTAAAAACACTGGAGCGGCATAATATTCCTCTCACTGACAAATCCGGTAAAGTATCACATGTATTATCGGTATACTATGATCTTACCAATCAGAAGCAGGCAATCACTGACATTATGCAGGTTATTAAGACCGCTGAAAAGGGTGACCTCAGGGCCAGAACTGATGAGAAAAAATATACCGGTGACTTTTTTGAAATCTCCAGAGGAATAAACCAGATACTGCAGGTAGTCACCAATCCCTTCCGGGTATTTCAAGACCAGCTCGTAGATATCGCATCAGGTGCAGAGGAGGTAAATGCAAGTGTGGAAGAGGTATCTGCCGGAACCACTCTGCTGGCTGAAAACTCCAATACACTGAGTCATAATGCTGAGCAGGGAGAAGAGGGCGTTAAACAGATCCTTCGTGCAATGGAAGACCTCTCTACAACGGTCTCGAATATCGCTATTAAAGGTGAATCTGTCGCACGGCTGGCATCTTCAGCTGAAGATAAGAGTAAGCTCGGCATACAGATGGCAAAAAATACCGAAACTGCCATGGAAGGGATTACCCGGACATCAGCAGAAGTAGATACAATTGTCCATGACATCAGAAGCCAGATGGATCAGATCGGAAAAATTGTAAAACTTATATCTGATATCGCAAACCAGACGAATCTGCTCGCTCTGAATGCCGCAATCGAAGCAGCCCGAGCAGGAGAGGCAGGCAGGGGATTTGCGGTGGTTGCTGCAGAAGTCAAATCTCTTGCCCAGGAGTCGCGTCAGTCAGCAGAGAATATTGCAGATATGATCAATGCCCTTCAGACAAAATCTCAGAAAGCAGCTGAAGCAGTAGGCAGCTCAGTTACCAACGTCAAGGAAGGAAATGCATTATTATCTGAGACCATCACGGCATTCACCAGCATTGCAGAATCCATTGAGGATATATCCAATCATGTCACTGATATGGCTTCGGTAACTGAAGAACAGGCAGCATCTGTTGAAGAAATTACCGCCAGTGTTAATGAGGTTTCTTCTCTCCTGAATAATACCGTACGTCAGGCACTCGATTCAGCTGCCGCAACTGAGGAAGCTTCTTCAGCTCTTGCCCAGATAGTTCAGGCTATTGAGGATGTATCAAAGAGTGTGGAGACGGTATCTGCAGAAATGTCAAAGTTTGAGATCTGACAATCTGGATAAAGATTACAATATTTCCGGTTTTTTGTTCCTGGCCGTCCCCCTCCCATCTTCCTCATTCATCTCCTGGTTATCGCATCCGCTCATTCCGACCATACATTAACTCCTGGTGATCAGGATCCCGGTTATTTCTGCATAAGCTCGGGGTACGGATTTTTCAGCCAGTTTTTGGAGCTAAACGTCTGCAATGCTATTTCAAGGATTATCGGATTGTCATCACCATGCAAGGGGTGAATATGGTCAATCAGGGTTTATTTTCCGGTTATTCGATATTTCCCTGCCGGGACCAGGATCTCAAACTTCGCCCCCTTCCCCGGCTCTCCACACTCCCTAATTGTTATCCCGGTGATCTCAAGAATTTCCCGGGACAGATTTAACCCAAATCCGGTATGCTTATAGTACTCGTGGTTAAATATTTTGGTCTTAACCTCGTCAGGTACCCCGACCCCGTCATCCTCGCAGACGATGACATATCCTTGTGTACCTTCAAATCCAAAGAATCGCAGGATGGTTATTGTTTCCCCATATCGTTTCGCATTATCGACAAGATTAAAGAAAACCTTTGCGATGAGCGGATCAGCATATATTTCGATGCCTGATACCTCTATCAGAAGCTGAATTGGACTGATATCGAACGTTTGGACCGATTGTGAAATCACAGTCCGAACATCCTGCCAGACCGGTGAAAGGACCCCGATATCATGGTAATCACGAGAAAACGCCAGTTGCCTTTTAATATTATGTGCAGATTCATCAATTTTTTCTACAAATCCTTTCAGCTCAGGGTCCAGCACACCTTCTTTTACAAAATCGAGGTATCCAAATATTACCTGGAGCTGATTACCAATATCATGACGAGTGATGCCTGACAAGAGATTCAGCTTGTGATTGACTTGATTTATCGCATCTTTGGACATCTTTCGCTCTGTAATATCGGTACTCACCACAAGTACCCCGATTACTTCCCCCTGTTCATCTATCAAAGGAACTGTATCAGTCTGCACCCAGAGGTGCTCACCCTGGGCAGTATAGAGTTCATCTAAAATACCCAGTTTAGGCATCTTAGATTCGATTACCTCGAGATCCCGTGAGAAGTAAGTATCTGCCACAGAGGGAAAGAGTTCTGATAATGCTTTTCCTTCAATCTCCTGAATTGGTCTCCCGATTACCTGTGCAGCAGCCGGATTTATTTTAATATACCGATTATGGATATCCTTAAACCAGATCATGGCAGGGACATTTTCAAGAATAGTCTGATGATCCCTGACAATTTTGTGAAGAAGCTCTTCTGCGTGTTTCCGAGACGTAATATTTTCAAAAACTGCGACGAAGTGCCCTTCTTTTGGTCTATACACAGATATCTGGAGCCAGATATGAAGAGGGGTGAAATTTATCTCAAATTTTTCAGGAGTGCCTGATACTACTACCCGGTTATATATCTCAATCAGTTCAGGAGTCTGGTCACGGATTCCAGGAATAACTTCGGTCACTCGCCGTCCCTTAACGTCAGAAAGGCCCGTGAGTTGTTCAAAAGCTCCGTTTACATCGATATAAATCCAGTCAGACGGGGTGCCCTGATCATCATACAACATCTGGCAGTAGGCATACCCTTCAAACATATTTTCAAATAGAGAGCGATAATGTTCCTCACTATCACGCAGAGCATCTTCTGTCTCCCGTTCTTCAGTAATGTCATCAATCGCGACGATAACATAGTTTTCTCCTTCAATATCCACCGGTTCAGCATTGATACTCAGCCATCGAAGGGTGGGAACTCCTTCGATCATCAGGGTGAGGGAGATGACTGCTCCGTGAATGCTGATTCCTTCTCGTATCACTGCTTCTATCCCCTGCCTGAGAGGACAGTCAGGGCAGGATGAAGAATAACCACATCCCCGGGGATCCTCCAGACTGTGGATGCATCCAAGCCCTCCTCCGCCACGTTTTCGAATAATTTCAGCGGGATCCCGAAGGACCATTTCGGCGATTGCTACATTTGCCTGGGTAATTTCTGTATTCGTATTGAGGAGGAGCAACCCTACCGGAGCGGCTCTGAATACCCGGAGAAAATTGTCCCGTTCTTTGAGGAGCAGTTCCTCAGTTTTTTTCCTGCTACTAATATCCCGGTTACTCACTCTTCTCCCGGCATAGTTCCCATTCGTATCAAAGATAGACTGGCATACATGCCCAATCCATCTCAAACTCCCATCTTTGTGAACGATGCGAATATCCAGAGAAAGAGAACTTTTATCAGATGAATGATCAACCAGATGATCAGACCAGAGGATTCGATCTTCTGCGTAAATAATTCGATTCCGAAGATCAGGATCCTGATAGAACTCTTCCGGTAAATATCCGGTCACTTGTTCACATGAGGGAGAGACGTATATCATCGAATTGTTCGGATCAATCCAGTACATCCACTCTGTGGAATATGCAGCAATGGTCCGGAATTTTTCTTCACTCTTCCGAAGCATCTCTTCAGATTGAGCACGAGCTACTGATAACCTGATAATCTGGGCCAGTTCGAAAAACTGACTCTTGATTTCATAACTCTTTTTCAGGTAGAAATCAGCACCTTTATTGAGTGCTTCGATGACTACTCCTTCTTCTCCATGCCCGGTGAAAATAATGAATGGTATAGCGGGATTATTGATACGGACTTTTGTGAGAAATGTAACACCGTCCATATCAGGCATAAAATAATCAGATATAATCGCATTATAAGGGTGCTGTTCCATACGGGACAAGGCTTCTTGAGCAGAACTGACCGTGTCGATGACAAAATCGGGATGTATCCCTAAAAACTGTTGAGCAATATCGCGGACTTCGGGACTGTCATCCACAAATAATATCCAGATCATCAAAACCTCATTATAAAAGGAGACCACGGGTCATAACTGAGATTTTTCCCATTCTCATCTATCCTGAATATGCGTTCATTTCCCGGATTCGGAGAGTCAAAACCATGAAGACTCCCCTCAGCTATCCGGCCCTGCCACTTGGAAACTCGCTGTACATATGCTTCATTCGTACATAAGAGGGTGAGAACATAGGTGAGCAGCGGATCTACATCAGTTGTTACATCAGGCAGGTCCCTGGACGCTGGTTCACTCCCTATGAGAGAATGCGCTGCCTTCCTCCGGAGTTCCTCCTGCTGTACCAAATGCCTGACTACAAACAGAGACGATAATCCTTCCCTTTTCTGGCGATAACAATCAGCACCATGTTTTTTTATCTGAATGCCAACCTCTCCCCGCCCCCTCCCGGTGAAGAGAATACACGGGATGTTTCCAAACAACTGGAGAAACTCCTTCAAGAGTATAATACCATCTATTTTAATTTCATCATCTGATGTGATCGTGTCATACGATCTGCCAGTACGAATTGTAAGAGTATCACAACCAGAAGGAGGAGTATCACTTATGGTCTGCATGTTTCTCCTTCGCGGCCTTCAATTGATGGACCCTGATCTGGTGTCATACATACACTCCTGGTTGTGGTTACGATGCCTGATATTCTAATCATTGATGAGAAAAAATTTAATGATGACCCTCAGTTGATCACCTCGCTGATATTCTGAGATATTCTCAATCATGGTCATGATCTGATCATCCGCTACAAACGATTTTCATGAGCTATTGCCAGGTTTATAGATTCTTCTGTAGGATGTGCATAATGCCGTCGTTATGTTCAGCAGATTTCTGAGAACTCTTTGCTCATTCTTTCACTTCTCCGGCACCCACGACGAACCTAATCCCTGCGTGCTGGTACAGACAACTATGATAGCTGTATCGAACGCCAGGAGGTTGATCCCAATATGTATTAATGCAGGGATGAAGGACTTCATCACCCGAAATCTCGTCCCAAATTCTCGGCTCACATCAGCATGGGTCTTATCAGGTACCAGAGATAGAATAGTTAGGACGTATGCATGAACAGGCCGGGATACCCGTATGTCACCTCTATAACCTTGATTGTGTCACCGGTGCCCGTATCCATCTTGCTGATAACTCAGTTGATCTGATCATCACCGATCCACCATACGGTATCAAAGGGGATACTCTCCATAAACACTACAACCGGGATGAGTCTCATGTTGTCGATGGATATGTCGAGATCCCTGAAGAACAATATGGGGATTTTTCAGAACAATGGATAATTGAAGCTGCACGTGTTTTGCGGCCCGGTGGTTCCCTCTATATCATATCAGGGTACTCAAATCTCTACCATATTCTAAGCGCTCTTCGAAGGACTCCGCTTGTTGAGATCAATCATATCATCTGGAAGTATACCTTTGGCGTGTGGACAAGCAGAAAGTACATCTCATCCCATTATCACATCCTCTTTTATGAAAAACCAGGTGGAAGGAGGACATTTAACCTTGAAAGCCGCTTTGGGGCAGGAGAAAAGGATGAATCAGGAGGTTCTCTGAACTATCAGGATCGGGAAGATGTCTGGATCATTAACCGTGAGTATAAACCAGGTCAGGTGAAGAACAAGAACGAACTCCCTATCGAGCTCCTCTCGAGGATGATCCTGTACTCGAGCTCAGAAGGTGATCTCGTCTGCGATCTTTTTCTTGGGGGGGGATCTACAGCCCGGGCAGCGATCGGTCTGAACCGGCGTGCAGTAGGATTTGAGATCTCACCGTCTATCTTTTCAGTACGGGCACCTGAACTGGAAAAATTAAAACCTGGATTTCTCCTCTCTGATATTCGCCAACCGATTCGTTCAGCCCCGGCCAGACAGGGAGAACGGTGGACATCCGAGGCGAAGGAGGATCTCTCCCGGCGGTACCATACTTTACAGAGAGAGGGGGTAAAAAAGGGAGAGATCATCAGGAGGCTGATGGAGGATCTCGGACGGGGTCGGTGGGCGATTGTAAAAGCTTTAAAAGGAGTTGAGGAAGAGGTAGAATCACAGGAAAAACTTCAAGTCGAATGAAATTGTCGGTTAACATTCGGAATCAGTTGTTCTTCCTCTTATTCACTCCCCAGCAGCAAAATCCATGTACCAAGTCGACAGATCAGATCCTGGCGATGCTTATACCTCAATCAGGTTGTATGACCTGGTTCCAAGTCCCATACGTTCACCATACCGGATCTGGTGTTCACCATCTACTTTTGACCATACTCCGGTAAATTTATTTTCTCCAGGATGATGATGATCATGAAGACAGGTATTTTTTATCCCTTCCTGTTTGTTGATGAGATCGATTGCAGCTGCATCAATAGCAACTGGATCCATGGATGCCAGGAACCCTATGTCAGGAACTATCGCCGCATCACTCCAGGGGACACAGTCACAATCCGGGGTAACAGACATGACAAAACTGATGTACCCAACCTTACCCTCCTTTCCCGTCAGGGCTCCGGCAGCGTACTCAACCATCCGCTCGATGAATTTTGGAACATCCTGTTCCCAGTTAAAGTCAATTGCCTGTTCAGGGCAGACTTGTAGGCAGGCAGAACAACCATAACAGATACTTCGTTCTACTCTTGCTTTCTTTCCATCACACCGGATTGCATCAAAGGGGCACTGAGTGACACAAAATCCACACCCGACACAGATCTGCTGGTCAATAACTGCCTGCATTCCCTGATGCTGATCACGCTTTCCTGCTGGTGGAGCACACCCCATAGCGAGGTTCTTTATCGCCCCACCAAATCCTGACAATGCATGCCCTTTCACATGCGAGAGGACGATCATTGAGCTGGCATCAGCGATATCTCCGGCAATCTTAACACTCTTAAAATGATTCCCTTTCACCGGTATCTCACGATAGTTCTGACCTGAAAGCCCGTCCGCAATAGTTACCGGTGCGTTTACCACAGCATAACAGAATCCATGCCGTATTGCTACCTCAAGATGATCTACCGCGTTGTGACGTGATCCAACGTACATCGTATTTGTATCGGTTAGGAATGGTCTTCCACCAATTGCACGGATCTCATCCACCACCTGTCTGACATACACCGGTTTGATATAGGTATCATTTCCCGGTTCTCCAAAGTGGAGTTTAATAGAGGTCAAAGCACCTTCTTCGATGCATCCCCCAAAGCCAGCTACGGCAAAGAGCTTGGATATTTTTGTGAGATTATTCTCATTAGGGCTTTTAATTCGCATTCGTGCCAGATATACATCACTTGCCATATAATCGCCTGTACGAAAATTGATGCGTGAGATATTAGAAGTATTCCCATGATCCATCTGTCTTATCAGACCCAGATAAAAAAACCGACGACAGGGATCGTGACAACAGATAATAGAGTTGACAAAAAGACCCCTTTTGATGCGATTTCGGAGTTCACCCCATACTCTTCTGCAAGAAGCACGGTGTTTGCTGCAACCGGCATTGCAGAGAGGAGGACCGGAACCCCAATGAGGATGGGATCATTGATAAATGGTCTGAGAACCAGGAAAATCAGGCCAGGGATAATCATTAGTCTGAAAAGAGAGATGGCCCAGATCCGTACATCACCAAAGGTGGAGGCAACCGGCAGGGTTGCGAGTAATGCACCGATGACGATCATTGCCAGGGGAGTGGTGACCGAACCCAGAAGAATGAGAGACTCTGAGAATGGTGAAGGGATATCAAACCCGATAAAGAAGAAGAGAAGGCCAAGGAGTGAAGCAGTCAGACCAGGAGTGAGGATCTGCTTTAAGTTCGGATTTCTAGCCAAATCAGGTCTTATCAAAAATACCCCCACCGTAAAGACCAACAGACCAAACGGGATATTGATGAGGGTCACATAGAAGAGTGATTCTGATCCAAATATCGCCTGACAGACGGGATATCCCATAAAACCAAGATTTGAGAATATCAACATGAATCTGAATACCCCTGTCTCATATTGAGAACCCTTCAGGAGAAGGGGGACCAGGAATGCACACAAAAACGAGATCGTATAGACGAGCAGTTCAATCTGGGCAATCGTTCCTATCTCTCCGAGAAGCTGAGGGGTCATTGGTACCTGCATGCTCTCGATGATCAGGCAGGGTAGAGTGACATTGACGAGCAGACTTGACAGGCCACCGACCCCTTGCCGATTGATCACACCAACCCGAAAAGCAGCGTATCCGGTTCCAATAAGAAGGAACAGGGTGATGATACTCTCAACAATCGCCAGAAGGTCCATGATTAATTACCGATCTGCACTGAGATACTGACACGTCAGCGGGAGAGTTGATGAATCTTCAGGAGAACCAAAACTATTGTGAGAGATCGGATAACTCAAATCATTAATCATCGTGTCTCAAATATTATACCCGATGACCAGGCAAGAGACAGTGATGAACTCTCACCCGGCGGGCGATACATCTGTTGCCGGGCATGATTCTCATATACCCGGTGTGGGCCCCTTACCCGTAGGATTAGTCTCCTGCAAGGAATACGAATATCAGACTATTGAGGCTGCGGTTCAGGAGGCCATTGACCTGATTGGAGGGATTCGGAATTATTGTTCCCCTGGAATGCATGTCCTGGTCAAACCAAATCTTCTGATGGGGGCTGAACCTTCCCGGGCGGTCTGCACCCATCCTCTGGTGGTAGAATCGATCTGCAGGATTCTCACGGGTCTGGGCTGCACCGTCACCATCGCTGATAGTCCGGGTGCCGGGACTCAATATCGGCCTCATAATCTTCATCGTGCCTATGAAGAGGCTGGATATGTTTATCTGGAGGATATACCAGGAGTTACTTTAAATCGTGATATCTCTTCCCGGACAGTCTCTTTCCCTGAAGGATCGTTTGTCAGAGTGTTCGAGATCATCACTCCGGTTCTTGATGCTGATGTCGTGCTTGTCATATCCAAGCTGAAGACGCATGTCTATACCGGAATGACCGGGGCAACTAAGAATATCTTTGGTGCAATTCCTGGTCTTGATAAACCACCATACCATGCACGCTTTCAGGATGATCTTCAATTTGGCAGAATGCTCGTAGATCTGAACCGGTGTATCAGGCCAGTTCTTCAGATAATGGATGCGGTCACCATCATGGAGGGAAATGGGCCGATGTCAGGCGAACCAACCAGACTGGGTGCTATCCTGGCATCTGCCGATTATACTGCTCTGGATATAGTCGCCTGCCGGTTGATTGGGTACGATCCTCTCTCGATAGGGAGTATCAGGGCTGCTGTTGATCAGGGATTAACTGATGAGAGCAGAATAGTGGTTCTGGGGTCACAGATAGATGATATCGCCCGTTCTGATATCAGGAAACCAGATACCAGGTCCGCTATCAGCAGATCGTGGTTCCGGCATTTTTTACTCTGTCTTCTTCACCGGGTGGGCAAGTCGTATACCCTTCATCCACACCTTATCAAAAAGAACTGCATCAGCTGCCTGAAATGTAGACGAATATGCCCAGTGGACGCTATCAGTATCAGAAAGGGATATCCGAGATTTAATCTGAAAACGTGTATCCGGTGCTACTGTTGCCATGAGATGTGTGACTCACATGCGATCCGGCTTCAGCAGGGATTTCTCTATAGAATACTAAGGCCGTTTGTGAGATAACTCACCCATTGCGTAGATCACCCAAAGGAACGATGGAAGTGAGGATCACCTCTGAGGATATATCTCCCGGTGATCCATATCCTCTATGGACACTGATAGTGTGCTCCTCCGGAATGAACTGGTTGATGCTGCTAAAAACTGGCTTGCTATTGACGGATTATGGTTTCTTGAAGTTGAGAAGAGATATGGCCTTGACACAGCAATTGCTATTGATGCGGCAGTATGGGAACAGTTCTCAAGGATAGAAGCAGTGAGAATATGCAAACGGCTCAATCTTCCGAAAAATGGTGGACTCAACACCCTTGAAATAGCTCTTAAAAATCGTCTTTTCTCTCTGATAAACCAGTATGAGATACGAAGGACTGGTCCGGGATCTCTTGAATACTATATGACCACCTGCAGGACACAGGAGGCAAGAGTCAGAAAAGGGATGGCATTGTTTCCCTGCAAAGTGATCGGGCTTGTTGACCACCCCATCTTTGCACAAACGATTGACCCACGGATAATTACTGAATGTATATCCTGTCCACCAGACATTCCTTCTGGTCAATTCAGATGCGGATGGCGATTTCTGATATGACGAGTCTTATCCTATTCCTGATCCGGGGAACAGGTTGAACGAGCTCTCCAGTATCCTTCTGGGATGATAATCTCAAATCGGGTGCCACAACCGGTTCCGTTCTCACGTATGGTAATACCCGTAATAGCAAGAATTTCGCGGACAAGGAAGAGACCAAGACCCGTATTGAGACCATATCCCCTGAGAAATATCTTTTCTTTCTCTTCTGCGGGCACACCACACCCATCATCTGATATTACCAGCAATCCATTATTTCCCATGGAGGTGAAGGTCAGGTCTATCCGGGTTACGGTCTTTCCATGCCTGACAGAATTTTCTAGGAGATTAAATATGACCCGGTCAAGCATTGCGTCAGCCAGAACTTCAACCTCTTCGGTCTGATCATACACCACCACTCCTGGCATACTCAGTTCTTCCTTTGATCTGCTCACTAGCAGGGATATTCGCTGCCAGACAGGGTCATCTCCACCCATCTTTTCATATACGCTGGTAAACCGGATCTGCTTCTGAATATTCAGGGTAGCCTTCCCGATCATACCATAAAGGTTTCTGATACGACCTTCAGGCACCGGTTCATCTGTTATCAGTTCCATTGCTCCGGTAATTATGGCAATCTGGTTAAGGATATCATGCCGGGTAATAGTTCCCAGCAGATTGAGTTTCTGATTTGCATTTCTGAGAGAATCTTCGACCCTGAGTCGGTGCTGAAGCTCCTGATCAAGTTCTTCTGATGTCCTTCGGAGGGTTATAATATCCTCCTTTAGCCGGGTTACCATCTTCCCGACACTTGCTTCAAGCCTGCCAAACTCGAACCCTTGTGTAGATCTGATCGAGTGATCATAGGACCCATTAGCAATCACCTCAATGTCTGCAACCATCTGATCAATTGGTCGGGTAATATATCGTGAGACCAGAAACGTCACAAACCCCATGATTCCAATGCCAATTATTGCAAAGAACAGATAGTACCAGAGAGCAAAGATCTGTCGCTTTCTCAGTTCTTCAGTACTATAGGTTATCTCGATGACTCTGCCGATTGGATCAGATGAACCGTTATTCAGGTTTAATGGCGCTACATAGAGATATCGACGGGATATTGAATCATTTGATACAATGAATGTACCATAATTCCATTCCCTGGATGAGAAGACCTTCTTTAAGTGTTTCTGCCTATCAGGATTTGGAGAATATTTGTACCAATATTCATCAGGCTGCTCAAGACCTGCATAAGGATCAGGGGAGAGAACAGATTTTTTATTAAAGACAAAGATCGATATTACACCAGGGACAGTGGCTGCATAGTTATTTGCAATCGAAGCATAGGAAGAACTTTGTCGTAATTCTTCAGAATCACGAACAGAATATACAATCCTGATAATAAACTGATGATCCGGTGTTGCCTGGTATCGGGCTTTTATTAATTCTCGTGCATCTGCAGATCTTATTACTCCTTCTGAAAGATACGAGCCATTCAGCCGTATCGTGGTGAGTCGTTGAAAGACCGCAGAATTATTACTATAATTATACCCAATCTCCGTAGGGATTGTAGAATATCGGATTATTCCGGAAGGGTCAATAAGGGAGAGCTGAATGGTTGCACCAGTAGATTCCTCGTACTGTTTTTTTATGAGATCCAGGTCCAGCAGATCTACTCTTCCACTGGTCTGATTATACCCATTTAAAAACCGTTTCATCAGGACACTAATCTGGTGATCAAACACTCCATCATATGCGAAAAGCGTCTGCTGTACTATCTGAACTGATGAGTTGAGAGACTGATCATTAAATTTCTGACCCAGAATATACTGTTCTTCAAATGACTTGGTATCATTGAGATAAAGTACGGTTACAACCAAGGAGATAAGAATAACTCCAATTATCAGAAGAACGCCCATTATCCGATACGCCAGTGAGTGACGATACGAGAACAGATCAATATCTCTCAATCCACTCATGGTGTTACCGGAAGTATGTTATTAAGTTCAGGACTACAGGGTTAATAAATTTTCCCTGTTAACCGAGGAAAGAACTGTCCATAGGTAATATCGTGGACGGAATTAACAACCTTAAATAGAAATAAGATATATTAATCAAGTATGCTTGGACTTATCATCGCCGGTATTATCGGCATTGGTATCATTGGTCTCATTCTCTGGGCGATATCAATATATAATCGATTCTTCAGCCTGAAGAATACACACGAAGCGACCCTTGGCCAGATAAAAGTTGCATTAAAAAAGCGGCTTGACATGATAGAACAACTTCTTGGCTCTGTTAAGTCTTATGCTTCATTTGAGAAGGAGACACTTGAACGGGTCACTGCGATGCGTGCCTCAGTTGGATCTGCAAATCCTGGTGACATCTCCAATATGGAGGCTGAATCTCGTTCCATCCTGGGGAAACTTCTGGCAGTGGTAGAGAGTTATCCGGATCTGAAGACTTCACAGACAGTCATGAGTCTTATGGATGCCATAAAACAGGTTGAGGATGAAATAGCCCGACAGCGGTATACAGCGAACAATATTGCAGAACAGTATAATACGATGATCGATACTATTCCTTCAAATTTCGTGGGAAGGCTGGCAGGGCTGATTAAGTTGACGTATCTTGAATTTCCTGATGAGAACATTGAGAAGAGACCTGAGATATCCTTCTGATATAAGGCTTAATATTCCAGACATTCATTATTCTAAATCCTGCAGAGCAGGACAAAAATTACAGATCGAGTAAAAAATCTCTTCTTCTTTATCCCTGATAGGGCAATAAAAAACATCTCCGGATCTCCTCACTTTCTTACCGCCAGGGAAAGGCATTCCTGCCGGATGACCGGGTTCATCCAGTACATACATTGCAAATGCAGCAATCAGATACATAAAGAGATGATACCGGGGAGCATCCGCATCAGGGAAGGGATCATGGGGGTCACCAGGAACTACACATCCATCAGGAAGCATCCTGCAAAAGGCCAGATAAGTATCAGGATCAGTCAATGGTGTGAGAGGAGGGATATTCCGGTGGTGGTTATCCTGAGACAAGACCTGATGATAACGTCCAAATATCCATTCACGTAGGTAGGGTTTTATGTGTGAACGGTAGGGATTGGGAAGGAGTCGGATATCCTTATCCAGTTTTCCACAGATGAGCTGAAGATCATACATCGAATATGTTCTGACATGACAGGCAATACAACTCCGTAGTTCTTCTTTTGTCTGAATAGTACCCATGATTCCGGCTACCAGACGAATGCCGGCAATCGGATCAGAAGGATCTGACATTTGGTACCAGGATCAAAACCGTACTTATATAATCTTCACCAGAAACTGACAGAATAAGTACAGTGATGTTACATAGTCTCAACGATGATCTTCCCCTTTGCAAAAACCCTGACCATTCCTCCGCTCTCTGATACAACGATACCAATTGAATCAGTCTCCTGGGTAATCGCCGCTACTGATACATGCCTGGTCCCAAACCCTTTGGAGAGGCGAACACCACTTGTATCAATTGAGATATACCGGCCGGCAGCCTCTACAATTCCATTCTCCCGAACCACAAAGGCACCGTCGACGAGAGCTAGTTCCTTGACATTTTCCCGCATGTCATGACTGGTTATCATCCGTTCAGATTCCAGATGACCGGCCAGGGGATTGAGGATCAACTGACGTGATTTCTCCATCACCGCATCGCTATCCCCTAGGATAAAGGCGGTCCCAATCGGTTTTCCCTCCCTTCCCTCCCGGGCAATCTCAATCGCAAGACGAAGGAGTACTGTAAAGACCTCAGGATCTCCTGAGTAATACGGCCTGACCTTTCCGGCAATCTTGGCAACATCTGGAAATGTGCCCCGTGACGCAGACCCTCCTGATTGAAGAGTATTAAGGGATAAGTCCCCTCTTATTCGACGCCGATGCAGAGTTACAATGCCCACTGCAATAATCCCGGCAATACCTGCACCTGAAGCTACCCAGAGCAACGGAGTTCCATCCGGTTTTATCTGCCCCGGGGGAAGACCACCAATCGTGAAGTTTGGAGTACTCGGTGACAGATTACCCTGTGCCGGGATATATCCCGGACTAATGGTGAGGAGAAACCGGTATGATTCATACGCCTGATCCCACATACCAAGTTTTTCATAGCATAGTGAACGATGATACCAGGCATCAGCATAATAGGGTTCACGCGCTATTGCTTTGTCATACTCATCCAGTGCTGCCTGATAATTCGCAACATCCTCATATGCTCGTCCCCATTGAAAATAGGTGCTGGCAGTTTCATTATTACCTGGGCCTGATTGCACAGCTGTCGCATCTGATGTAGGTGTCTTGGTGGGCAGGGTAGGAGTACTCTTTATTTCGGGTACTGCCGGAGCCTGACTAATTGAAGGAGTTACCGTCGACTTATCAACCGGGGGTTTCACTTCAGGCTCTTTGGTATGGATAGGAGCAATAGTTGCTCTGGCAGTCTGTGTACCTGTGCCTCCTGGTGGGACAGGGTCGATGATAGAAAGAGGCTCGGTCTTTATTAGAGGTCCTGATACCGGGTCAGCCGCAGATACCTGAACTGGTACGCATCCTGCCATCACCATCACCAGGAGCAGGAGCCAAATCCAGGGAGCGGCTTTCATGGTACTAATAGCGTCCCGAAGTATGATAAATATGATACCCATTTAACCGGCCTGATTTTAGAATCTGGGCAAATTATGCAGCCATTATACTGGAGCGCTCTTTGAAGTTTGTATACAAAGTTGGGAAATGGTATAGTAAATAAAAATCTACTCAGGTAAACCCGGCAACGATGGTATGATCTGCGGTCACGTTCCTGAATTTGTACTCAGCTACCGGATCATTCTGTATTCCATCAATCATCAGGTACGATATTTTTCTCCCCTCATATGGGTTTATTACGAACCCTGCAGTTGTTCTGTCCTGAACTGTCAATTTTCCTTCAGGAAAGATGGCCCCGCCAGGACCTGCAGATGCAGAGATCGTGTGTGTCATCGGAGAGTTATTTTTATCAGATAGCCCGTTCGTGATCGAGACCGGGAGGAGTTTACCATCTAAACCCTGGCCTGACTGATTAACCGGGCTAAGATTCTTCACCCCCAGGGGGGGAAGGGAAACCGTGACATTCCAGGAGACTGAGTTATGTTTTTGAGTGGTGTTATCAGCCGGGGGCGATGAATTGTCAACAGGTTCAACCACGGGAAGGGTGATGGTCTGAATGGATGCAGGAGTTGATTCAGATCTGTTTCCATTCTCGGTCAGATTAACCGGAATCTCCAAACTCCTGCCAGGTTCAGGATAGGGGGTTATGTTTCCGGAAACTGAGGCATATCCATCTTTTTGGATCTGGTACCGAGTGTACACAATCCCTTCTATCGGAACGGGAATAGTCTGGTTCATCCCACTCATTGGGTCTAGTGAGATCTCCTTCCCTGAGCTGGTTGTCAGGATAACCCGTGCCCCTGGAACTGTTGAGTTGAAGATCAGATACCCTATAGGAGATATTGAACTCTGATTTATTGATCCGTCCCCTGTCGTTTCGTTCTTCTCTGGATTTACACCCGATTCCGTCGCATTGGTTTCGGATACATTTGTTGCAATCACTGGAACTGATTGTTCAACTGGTGCTGGGGAAGGCTCCTCTACAGCATTGGTGAGACCGGAATATCCATTGGTAATTGATTGGTTCAGATCTGAATTGATCTTCTCTCCACCTGATGGGGAAGGATTAAAAATCTGCGTTGTTGCATTCAACCCTGATGAAGTATTATCCTGAGGAACAACAGTTTCATTATCAGTACTGTCCTGAATTGTCAGGAGAGGTTCAGCACGGTCTGGGGATTCAGAGGTTACCTGATCTTCGCTCTCTGGCACAACCTCTGTCAGGTTTAGATCTGATTCAGCGCTCTGATTTGGAACAAATGTATCAATTTGAGCCTCTGGAGCGACGGTGGCAGTTGTCGGGGTGAGGGGGAGATAATCTATGTTAAACTCGTTGATATTATAGGGTTTATCAGCAATGCCAAACCCGTCTGAATCCACTGCAGTATCAGAATATCCTTTCTGACCTGTAGATGAGCCCCAGTAGTTCCCTCCCAGATAGGGCCCTCCGAGGATGTTGGTTCCTGGCTTCTGGGTTGAGTTCCAGACAATACCAGTGCTGATCTCATCGACGACAACATTTTTGAAACTGCTAAAGTAATTGTCGGAGATCACAGCATCGCGGACCTCATTTCCAATAACCAACACTGCACCATTCTCAGTTTTGGATAAGGTATTTGATAGTATCCGGGAATCCTTGGAGTTCTCTATCCTCAACGCTGCATATGCGTTGTCACTAATGCTGTTTCTGGTGATTGTAGTCGACTGAGCATCAGTTACTTCAAGACCGTATTCTGTGCAGGTGTTAATGTTATTCTCACTGATGACCGATTCTTTTGAGTCGCTGATACTCATCCCAAGCCCGGCTCCTTTGATACTATTCTGGCTGATAGTAACACCTGATGAGTTCTGATCTACGATTATTCCGGAAGAAGACTCTCGAATCTGGTTCTTTTCAACGGTAATAAGATCAGAGTACTCTAGGTGGATGGCTTTATCGGTGTTGATGATCTCACAATCAGAGATGAGATTAATGTCCCCTTCCTGCCCTTTCACATAATTATAATTTATTCCGGTAGCCCAGTCCTCGATGATGAGATTCCTGACAGAAATATTGGTGATTGCATCACCATACTGTTTCACATACACTCCGATCGATTTATCTCTTCCTTCACCCCCGAGGAAGTGCCCGTTTCCTTCAATGACGACATCTGAACACTCAATCGTGATCCCGTACATATCGGTTAGACCTCGTGCATCAGCACTTAGTTCATAAGCGCCCGGAGTTGTGATGATTGCCGGAGCGGTTATTGGCTGTGCAGAAGCCGGAAAAAAGGTACATACCCCGATTATGACCAGGAGGAAAAACCCCTGGATATATCCCATCCTGCTCATTACATGACACCTGATTAACGCCATTATTCTGGATTGCCGGTGCTCTCTCAGCACCCTTCATACCAGGATTCGCGCCTGTTAAATAAGATGTTCCTCACTCGGCTATAAGGTTCTCGTATCGAATGAAAATTGAAGACAATAAAAACACGGTAAAATTGGCATCTCTCCTTTTCATTCAGTATCGTTGAAAAACCCTAAAATTCCGTAAATTTTGTACTATAGGCCAATTAAAGGGAGGAGAAAAAATATTTCAGATTACTCTGTCCACTTCTCAAGAGATAAGGTTCTCACAACTGACACATTTTCCCTATCTCCGCGCCGCTCATCAACCGGGGTTTCACAGATACAGGGGAGGGATCGGAGTATTGGATGATGCAGAATCGCCCGTATTCCATCCTCTCCGATGGAGCCGAGTCCGATATGCTCATGACGGTCAAGACCTGAACCCAGTGTTCCTTTCGCATCGTTGAGATGAATCACCCCGATTTTATCAGAGCCAACCAGGTTATCAAGGGTGTCAAAAACATGTGAGACCTCAACCGGCCCCCTGAGATCATATCCTGCAGCAAATGCATGGCAGGTATCAAGGCATATACCAACACGGGCTGAATCAGCTATACCATCAAGTACGGCACTCATCTCCTCAAATCTGCTCCCGACCGAATTTCGCTCTCCTGCAGTATTTTCCAGCAGCAGGACCGGTCCTTTCTCGGAGACTTGCAGGACTTCATCGATGGCATCGACGACTCTTTTGCGCCCAGATACCAGGTCATCTCCGGCATGTCCGAGATGCGTAACCAGAAACGGAATACCAAGGAAAGAGCATCGACCAAGTTCAAGGGAGAGAGCCTCGATTGATTTTGCATATATATCAGGCTTTTCGGAAGCCAGATTAGGAAGATAGGGCATGTGTGCAAAAACCGGGCCCGTAATGGTGGTAGAAACAGCTCCTCTGAATGAATCTGCATCAGACTCCGTGATCTCTTTTGCTGCCCATCCCCGTGGATTTTTGGTAAAGATCTGAAAACAATCACAATCTCGTTCCCTGGCTCGGGCACAACTCATTGCCAGGGATCCCGCTATGGAAACGTGGACTCCAACTCTGACCATACTCTGTAACTCAGGGTTTGACAAGGATTGTCTTCTCTTCGAGGTAATGTTCTATTGCATATCGACCGTTCTCCCTGCCAATGCCGGAATCTTTGCACCCCCCAAAGGGAACTTCAGGGGGAATCTTCAGGTGTTGGTTTACCCAGATTATGCCTGCCTGCAGTTCTTCACATGCCCGGGTGGCGATGCGCATATCATGAGTCCATATCGATGCACCAAGACCAAACCTGGTATTATTAGCCCCTAAAAAAGCGTCATCAAGAGTATCATAGGTCATCACCGGAAGAACCGGTCCAAAAACCTCCTCCCTGAGAACCGGAGCATCAGGAACAAGATCTGTCAGAAGAGTTGGCTGATAAAAGTAACCATCTGTAAGATCTCCCGATGAGGGAGCTGACCCTCCATATTTCAGGATGCCATAGCCCCCTTCAAGGGTTTTCTCAACCTGCTCCTCTACCAGAGTACGCTGTGATTCGCTATGGATCGGCCCCATATCAGTGCCCGATAACAGGCCGTTCCCCACCGAAAGTGATGAGATGAGAAGTTCGAGTTTTCTGATAAAATCCTGTGCTATGGTTGCATCAACAAAGAGGCGTTTCACCGCTGTGCAGGTCTGACCACAATTATAAAACCTCCCGGCAACTGCTCCCCGGGCGGCATCAGTAAGATCTGCATCGCTGCAGACGATCATAGGGTCACTGCCTCCCAGTTCAAGAGTTGTTCGCTTAAAGGTAGGGGCGGCAAGCTCTGCCACTCGTCTTCCGGTCTTTACTTCTCCCGTGAAGGATATTGATCTGATATCGGGATGGGCTGCCATCGCCTCGCCAACAATCTCCCCCTGACCGGTTACAACCTGGAGAATATCCTCGGGAATTCCGGACTTGTGAAGGAGCCCTGCAAGCTGAATACAGGTGAGCGGGGCAGATGATGCAGGTTTGAGGATCACTGCATTTCCTGCAGCAAGAGCAGGACCAACTTTCCAGCCCATAATGATTCCCGGAACATTCCAGGGAATTATTGCCCCACATATCCCTATCGGGTGCCTCTGCACGATTGCATGCCCATATGTCGTGGAGTGCCCATAATCCCCTCTCATCTGCCCGGATATAGATGCGTAATACTCCAGAATTCGTGCAAACCCTGCTATCTCGTTTCGTGATTCTTTAAGCGGTTTGCCCTGTTCTGCGGTAAGCAATCTGGCAAGATCTTCCTGACCTGTTCTGACCATTCCTGCAGCAGTGGAGAGGATTTTCCCCCGATCAACAGGATCCTTTTTTGCAAATCCTGATAGCGCAGCCCCTGCCCTGATGACAGCTGAATCTACATCCCCGGCACTTCCCCGGTGAATCGTTCCGACCGGCATTCTGGTAGCGGGATTCATCACCAATATTCTATCTATCGTATTCTGTGGCTCAGTACCCGGGTCAGCAGGTCTCTCCATGATAATCCTTCTGATGGCAGAAGAGAAAAAGGTACGATATCTGTCAGGAAAAAAGAGGGCTTAGCAGCCAATACCCTGATACATTATATCCAGACGATTTGCGATTCCACTCCACTGGAAATCGCGGTATACTTTAGATCTCCCTACCCTTCCCCACTGACGAGACCGGTTCATATTATCAAGGGCCTGACAGATCCCTTCAGCGATACTCTCTGAGGAGACTGTTGTCCTGATTCCGTCCCGGTATTGCTCGATATTTTCATGAAGCCCACCGACATCACAGGCGACAACCGGGTTTCCTGCACTCCATGCTTCAGGGAGTACTATCCCAAATGGCTCATTCCGACTGGGGATGACAACAAGGTCAGCAGCAGACAGGAGCCTGACATATTCTGTATCTGATATATATCCCGGGAATCTGACCGGCAGGTGCTGTACTTTTGCCTCATGCTCCAGCCATGGACGCATCCCGCCATCACCGGCCATGATAACCTGGACACTCCAAAACTGTTCTTTTACCCGGGGGAGTGCTTTCAGGAGCATATCCGGACCTTTCTGGTATGCCATTCGCCCAATGAATAGGATGGTTGGGGCATACGGATGGATACCAAGCTCCTGTTTGACTTCCCCCTGATCCAGGATGACATCAAACTGCTCTGGAACTACCCCGTTTGGAAAGACTTCAATCTTCCAGTCCGGGACATTATAGAGATCCATAACCTCGCTACGAAGGACTCCTGAAACCGTCGTCACCTGCCGTGCGATCAGACCAGCGTACCATTCTTTCCCAGAGATCTCCTGATATTCCCACCAGTTACCATGCTGATTTCCATTTCTTCCATACTCAGTTGAGTGATAAGTAAACACGGTATTTCTGTCCTGAAGGAGATGAAGCGCTTCAGTTACATGCCAGTCATGGAAGTGCAGGACATCAAAGTGTGGGTTGTCAAGTTGGTGAAACTGATTAACCATCACCTGACTCATATTTTTGCAGTAATCCACAATATTATTCCCTTCTGGCCTGACTGTGTGATAATGCACCCCTCCAAAGGTGAAGTCACCGTCACCACGGGTAAAGTAATGAACTTCGTTCTTCTTTGCCAGTTCCTGAGCCAAATATGTCGCTGCGTTTGCCAGTCCTCCGACCCTGTCGGTATAGAGGGATTCCCAGCAGAAGAATGCGATTTTTTTATGTTCCATGTAGCAACACCGTAATTACTATGACCCGGCACAATGAGCCGGAGCGGAAATGATCATACATTATTCACGCCCCGTTATGGCCATAATCATCCGGGGCTTGTGGAGAGAGAGACACTTCTCTCTATCATGGAAAATGTGCCCATAGGCACACCGTAATGGTCGCAATAGTATAAATAATTATCGAACAGGGAGCTCTTTGTTGGAAACGTATTAGTATAATGACCGATAGAACTGAGGAGGCCAGACCGAGGGGCAATACTGGTGCTCAGGAGTCTGTTGGTCGATTTTTTACCCGTCTTGAACGTTTATCAATGATGAAACTCGCGCATTGAGATAGATATGAAAAAGAAATAAGGAGTTTGTCAGTTTTTTACATACACCCGGACCCATGACTCTGGGTTTTCACCAGGGTAACTTTTACCTCACTTGGCCCTATCCTATCAGTCCCCATGGAAAACCCACAGCAGTCAGACTCCAGGGCGATCCACGGGGGAACATGATCACAGATCACCTCAAGCTTCTGGTATGCCCCGGTCCTGATAAACCTCTGGAGCACCTGCTTGCTGCTCACTTCCGGTCGTTTCCCCTGGATATCCTTAATTGACACAACGTAATGACCAGGTTTGAGCTCAGAAGGAACCGGGATATCAACACTTCCGGATGATGACTGACAATCCTGATGCTCTTCCTCCCTCCAGACCTCGTCAAGGAACATCTCAGGCCGACCGGCTATCTCCCAGACCGAGCACTCTGCCTTCTGCAGTTCAAAGAAGATGGCACCTGATGCAGTCCGAGTGACAAATATCTTGCATTTACCGAGGAATACAACCAGTCCTCGCATCTTTTCTCTGAGCTGAGCAAGACCCTGACTTTGATCCAGAGAGAATGGCACACTCCTGACCGGCTCCCAAGAGCATTGTATCCTGGAGTAGACCACGATCTCACCAGGACCGGAGAGGGTAGTAGTCCCCCCTTCCTGATCAATCATAACTGCAATCTCGGGAATCATATTCAGTCCTTATATGACCAGTCGGTCCACGACGGTCCCACCCTCAATGTGCTGGTCCATGATCTCTGCCACGTCATCTGCTCCCACGGATCCATACCAGACATTATCAGGATAGACTACAACAACCGGGCCTTTCTCACATATCCCAAAGCATCCGGTATTCGTGATAAAGACATCACCACCCAGCTCGCGGTCTTCAATCTCTTCCATGAACTTTGCCATAACCTCTACACCTTCTTTAGTATGACAAAATCCTTTCTGCTGCCCGGTTGGGCGTGAACTTGTACAGATAAATATATGGTGGGTTGGTTTCTGCATTTAGAACACCCGTTTTTGATACATCTCTTCTTTCTTCTTCTCGCGGTAACACCCATACTTCTTCTCTAGCAGGGTGCTCGTGAACCGGTCCAGGAATGCAAGGGTTCCGGCATATCCGGCTGAAAAGATCCGCTGGCCCCCTAATCGGTCATGAATCGGGTACCCGACCCGGGTGACCGGGATATTATGCCGCTCGGTCAGGAACTTCCCTCCCGAATGGCCGACGCCGATGGTTGCTCCTGTTTGTACTGCAGCGTGTTCGATCGCTGCAAAATCTGCCTCTTCGATGAGCACCGGCTGCTCTGCCAGATCGCCAAGAACCGGGATGAGCCTTTCTTTGAGTCTGCTATGGGAAGAACCGCTGGCGATAACAACTGGTTCTGCCCCGTTCTCAACACAGAGGCAGGTCAGGGCATATACCAGTTCAGGTTCTCCATAGATGACCGGCCTGCCCTCTGCATTATCCTTGTGTGCATCTGCCATCCCATCAAGAAGCCATCCCCGCTCAAGAGCCAGAGATGCGGGAACAGGTCTACCACTGATGCGGGATAACGCTGCGATGAACTGATCCACGTTGTCAAGTCCAATGGGAATGGGCAGGTTGATCAGTTTGACTCCAAACTGCTGCTCGAGAAACAGACCGGGTGACAGGGCATCCGGGCAGGTCATTCCGAACTGGATCGTTACCGGAGCTCCGGGCATCCGGACAATATCTTCCGTGCTCGTCCCTCCGGTCGGGATCTTCTGGTAATGCCCCCCATATGGCCGATCCAAGGTCATCGAATAATCTGGGATCAGAGTGTACTGTATTTCCATCAGTCCAAGGATCCGTTTGATCTCCCTGATATCAGCCGGGCTGATATGCGGAATGATGATATTGATCTGGTCGTGCTGCTCACAGGGCCGGGCATAATGGGCGATGACGCCCCGGGTTGTTGCCCAGAATCCTTCCGAGTGGGTTCCCCCATAGCTGGGGGTAGCGACCGGGATGATATCCACTCCAAGACCCGGATTATCCTTGACATATGTCCTGATGATCCGATCCATATCCTCACCCATCGTTTCAGCCAGACAGGTGGTAAGAATCCCAAGCATTGTTGGCTGGTACACCCGGATCACATTATCCAGAGCCTTTCTGAGATTCTTCTCACCACCATATATCGTCTGTTTTTCGTTCAGGGAAGATGAGGCAATATCAACCGGCTCGTGAAAATGCTCTACATTGGCAAGACGCATATAGGTACTGCAGCCCTGAGAGCCATGAACGAGAACCATAGCACCTTCAATACCTTTGAAGGCCACAACACCACCAAGGGGCATGCACATATGGCACTGATTCTCGTTGACTTCTTTTACCCGCAGGGTGCTGATTCCTTTCTGCATCGTTACGCCTCCCCAATACTCTGCTTCAGATGCTTCCATACCGGTGAACAGGTGGTGATGTATACCTCTCTGGCGAACGTAATCGCCCCGTCAAATCCGGCGAGGCATTCCTTGCGGTCATGATTGTGATCCACAAATCCGATCCCGAGTTTGTAGGCCAGAACACGTTCTTTAACCCCGCCCGCCATAACATCGACCTTCATATCCAGGAGAAACCGTTCGATCTCTGCAGGATTGGCATCATCCACTACGATCGTTCCAGGGGTGAGCAGTCCGCTGATGGTATCGTACTCTTCCTGCTTTCCAGTCTGGGTCCCGGTAACGACCACCTCCATTCCGAGATCCTTCATCTGTCTGATCAGGGCAACTGCCTTGAAGGCACCTCCAACGTAGATGGCAGCACGCTTTCCGGCTAGTTTTTTCCGGTATCTAGTAATAACCGGGGTGATCCGTGCCATCTCCCGTTCGATGAGCAGCTCAGTTCTTCTGATAATTTCTGGATCATTATAGAACGCAGCAATCCGCCGCAGACTCTCTGCTGTATTCTCAGCACCGAAGAAGTTCACATCCAGATACGGAATACCATACTCCTTCTCCAGGTTTGTTGCCACCCAGTGCATGGACCCGGTACACTGCACAATATTCAGGCAGGATCCGGGAGCTTGTTTCAGGGCTGCAACGGTTGAATCGCCGGTAAAGGCTACATTGACCTCAATACCGATCTCATCCAGGTATCGCTCAATGAGCCACTTCTCACCACCCAGGTTGTATTCCCCCAGGAAGTTGATTTTTTTTGTCTTTTCGATGACTTCACCGGGTTTGGGTTTGATCAACCTCATCAATGCTTCTGCAGCTGCACGATATCCGACGACTTTGTTACCAGAGATAAATCCGGAAGACTCCACCGGAATGATATCAATTCCATGCCTTTGTGAGGCATCCTTACAGACGGCTATGATATCATCGCCAATCATACCGACAACGCAGGTAGAGTAGACAAATACTGCCGGAGGCCGGTACTTGATAACTACCTCGTCAATACATGCAGCCAGTTTTGGTTCGCCACCAAAAACCACGTCTTTCTCTTTCAAGTCGGTGGAAAAACTATGCCTGTACATCTCTGACCCGCTGGAGAGACTCCCCCTGATATCCCAGGTGTACGTAGCGCAGCCGATCGGACCATGGACCAGGTGGATAGCATCAGTTATCGGATTGAGTACTACCCTTGCTCCGCAGAATACGCAGGCCCGTTGACTGACCGCCCCGGCCAGACTGTCATCTGCGCAATGTATTCGGCTTTTGTTCTTCCCTGTGGTTATGATGGAGTTTCGCCGTTCGCTGATGCACCCGACGCCACCAGATGCCAGCGAACAATCATGCTCCATTGTGTTCACCGTTTTCTTGATGTGTTATCGATGTAATTGACCCGGATTAGAGGACCAATTCATAATCTTCATCCAGGCAGTCACGATCCCGCCGTTCAAGGAGGGCATTCGCAATCATCTCGATGAGCCGCAGACATCCCCGGTACCCGGTGAGGGGCATGAGGGGGTGCACAGGCCTGTCCAGTATGGGGAACCCAACGCGAACAAGCGGAATATCCTCAACCCGTGCGATATACTTCCCATAGGTGGTCCCGAGCAGGAGATCAACCGACTCATCCTTGATCCACTGGTGGAGTTCAAAGAGATCGCCTTCTGCCTTGACGATGAAGTCATGAATTCCTGCTGCTTCGATCATAGCGCAGACCTCATCCTCAAACTGCCGTCCCGGAGTTCCCGTGATGACATATTTGGGTATCATTCCCATGGTCAGCACGAACTCGGTCAGGGGGAGCACAATATCGGGATCTCCAAATATGGCCACCTTCTTGCCCTGATAATGGAAATGCGTATCGATGAGGGTGTCCACAACCTGACCACGTTCAATGGTCAGAGCATTGGGAACCACGGCATCGAACTTCTCCTTCAGGGTCATGATGAGGTCATCGGTTGCCTTCAGACCAATGGGGACTTTGAGAGGCATACACGGAACACCACATTTCTCCTGAAGGAGTGCGCCGGCAGCGTCTGATGACCAGTGGCCAAGTGCCAGGGTGAGCCGTGAATTTCCACTATCCCGAATCTCTGCAACAGTCGCTCCGCCTTCAGGATACATCTCATACTTGGATGTCAGGGGGGAGTCGAGCACATCGGTAGTATCAGGAAACATTGTCAGATCTACACCGAGATCAGCCGTGATCCTCTTGATCTCACGCATATCAGCCGGATTAATGAACCCGGGGATAATGTTGACCCTTTTTTTCCGGAGGATCTCTTCATCACGCTCAGCCAGGTAGGCAACCATCGCCTTGACCATGTTTGAGAACCCGGTGATATGGGATCCCTGGTAACTCGGGGTGTTGGCATGGATGACCACCTTTCCTTCTGGCACTTCAGACTGCTTGATGATCGTTGGGATATCATCTCCGATGGTCTCACTGAGGCATGTAGTGTGGACGGCAATAATTTCGGGCTTGTAGATATCAAATACGTTCTTGATCGACGTCTTCAGATTTGCTGCACCACCAAAGACCGATGCTCCTTCGGTGAAGGAACTTGAGGATGCCAGGACCGGGTCACGGAAGTGACGGGTCAGGTGCATCCGGTGGTAGGCACAACATCCCTGTGATCCATGGCTGTGAGGGAGGCATCCGTGGATGCCAAGTGCTGCGTACATTGCCCCGATCGGCTGACAGGTCTTTGTCGGATTAATCTTCCCAACCGTGTGTTCAGACCTGCCTTCCGGCATACATTCGAGCATTATAATCACTCCTTTGAGGTTCCCTGCTTCTCCCAGGGTGCGGTAATCAGTTTCCATGCCGGAGTGGTCAGTGCGTTCGCGACATCACGGGCAAAATTCATTGCCCCGTTAAATCCGGCATATGGTCCGCTGTAGTCATATGAGTGCATCTGTTTTCCCGGAACTCCAAGTTTCTGTGCGATATATTTGTCTCTGACTCCTGAGAAGATCAGGTCCGGATGAATGGCATGCACCATCTTCTCAAGTTCATGATGGTTGCAGTCATCTATCATGACCTGGCCGTCTTTCATGTCAGGATACATCCCTTCGTAGTAACTGAACGGGACAGTCTTGCGTATCTCTTCAAACTTTTCCTTTGACATGTTCAGATGAACATGAGCATCCTGAAACTTTTCGGCATCAGGAGTAAGGTGCAGTTCAGGGATATTCTTCGAGTCTGCGTCGGTCTTGATGGTTGGGATTACTTCCCGGCCTTCGTAGTCATCCCGGTGTGCGAACTCGTATCCCGCCACCACGATCTCCATGCCCAGGTCGCCGAGCAGGTGCATGTAGTGATGACTCCGGGAGCCTCCGACAAATGCAAATGCAGTCTTTCCCTGGCAGATCTTCCGATAGAGATCCATCACCGGCATAATTCTGGCCTCTTCACGGGCAATCACCTCTTCAGTCTTCTTGATCATGACCTCGTCGCCAAATGCCTGAGCAATCTCTCGTAGTGATTTCTTGGTTGCTTCCACACCGATAAAGTTGATCTTCAGCCACGGAGTCCCGTACTTAGTCTCCATCATCTCCGCGATGTAGTTGATAGACCGATGGCACTGAACCAGGTTCAGATCTGCCTGGTGGAGATCCTTGATCTCAAGGTAACTGGTATCCCCAGTGAGGACACAATTTATCGTGTACCCGATATCCCCGAGGATCCGCTCCATCTCCCAGCCATCTCCTCCGATGTTATATTCACCCAGTATATTGAGTACGAACTTCTGATCAGGATCACGGTCAGAACCGGTGCCGATCACAAACTCCATCAGGTTGTTGTTGGCGATATGGTGACCTGCTGACTGACTGACACCCTTGTATCCTTCACAATTGAAGGATAATACCTGAATCCCGTGCCTCTCCTGAGCTGCCTTTGCCACTGCTCCGATATCATCACCGATGAGACCAACCGGGCAGGTTGCACATATTGAGACAGCCCGGGGGTGAAACATCTCCACTACCTCGTCAATCATCTTCGCCAGTTTCTTCTCACCGCCAAAGACGATGTCGCTCTCCTGCATATCAGTTGTGAAACACAGGGTTGAAAATACCTTATCTGCCGGGGTATTGCTATCAGATCGTGCTTTATTTCGTCTCGTTCCCCAGGCATAATAGGAGCATCCTACCGGCCCGTGGACAATATGGACCATATCTTTGATCGGCCCGACAACGACACCCTTACATCCTGCATAAGCACAGCCACGCTGGGAGATGATACCCGGGATTGTCCGGGTATTAGCCTCTATCTGCTGACAGGCCTGAGTGGAATCCTTCAGGACGAGATGCTTCTTCCGGTTCTTCAATACCTTATCAGGGTATTGATTCATCATCTCGTTCAAGTTTTCTTCGCTTATTGACATCTGACTCAACTCTGTATTACCAGATTGCTGCTTCTCCGGTCTCTCCGGTTCTGACACGGACTGCATCGGCGATAGGCATAACAAATATTGCACCATCCCCGACTTTATTCTCGGTCTTGTTCACCGTGGTGATTGCTTCGATGATCCGGGGGACATCCTCATCGTGGGCGAGAATGGTGAAGAGCCTGCGAGGGAAGAGCCTGGTTCCGTCTAGGAAACTCACGACCTGCCGTTCTGCCTCTTCAGGATCAACACTATCGTCCATCGCCATCTCCAGGAGCTGATTCTTGCGTTCCTGGATGACTGAAGGATCTTCAACCGGCTTGCCTCTTCCCAAGACTTTAACAGCAGTAAATCCTGCAACTCCGGCATCAATGAGGGCTTTCTTCGTTGCATTCGTCTTGTTCATCCTGACAACTGCCATAATCTCTTTCATCTGGATCTCATCCGATTAGAGGCCTCTGCCGCCCCGGGATATGGTATATACTTCTTCAACCGGGGTGACGAAGATCTTCCCGTCTCCGAATGTTCCATCCTCTCCGGTTCTGGCAGTCCTGAGGATCACATCGATGATGTTCTCCTTCTCTTCGTCATGGATGACGACCAGAATGAGGATCTTGGGAATCTCGTCATAGAGGACCCCCCCCATCCTGATACCCTTCTGTTTACCTCTTCCAACTACATCCACAACAGTTGCAGCCGGAAATCCAGCCTTTGACAACTGTGCAAGTACTTCATCTTTCTTTTCCGGTCTGACTATGGCTCTGATAAGTAACATTTCTCTTCCCTCCCGGCACCTTATATCAACGCATCCAGGAATCCGTGCTGCATCATCAGTTCTTCCAGCCGGTCCTGAGTCATTGGTTTTGGCTTGACGAACAACGTATTCGAGTCGATGGCTTGTGCCAGATTTTTGTACTCTTGTGCCTGGCCGGATTCCGGATCGAAATCAATAACAGTCTTTTTGTTAATCTCGGCCCGTTGAACCAGATTGTCCCGGGGGACGAAGTAGATCAGTTGTGATCCGAGTTCTTCTGCAAACGCCTTGAGCAGAGCATGCTCATTGTCAACTTTCCGGCTGTTACAGATGATACCGCCAAGCCGGACTCTCCCGTTTTCAGCATACTTCTGAATACCCTTGGCGATGTTGTTTGCTGCATAGAGAGCCATCAACTCTCCGGATGCAACGATATAGATCTCTTCTGCCTTTCCTTCACGAATTGGCATGGCGAATCCTCCGCAGACTACATCACCGAGTACATCATAGAAGACATAATCGAGATCAGGAGTATATGCACCAAGTGATTCGAGCATGTTAATGGACGTGATGATCCCACGACCTGCACACCCTACCCCGGGCTCCGGACCTCCTGATTCCACACACATTACATCTTTATATCCTGGCTTCAGGATTGCATCGAGCTCAATATCATCGCCTTCATCACGCAGGGTATCCAGAACGGTCTTCTGACATAGGCCGTGGAGGAGCAGACGGGTTGAATCTGCTTTTGGATCACACCCGACGACCATGATCTTTTTTCCTGCTGCTGCGAGTGCTGCAACGGTATTCTGCGTTGTCGTGGATTTGCCGATCCCACCTTTCCCATAAATTGCTACTTGTCTCATCGTTGTTTCTCTGTTTTCAGATTATTCCTATACTATTCGCGATCATTCCTGCAGAGAGGATCAGACCGATATCGATCTTACCATCCCCTGGTGCACCCAACTCCCGGTTCAGGACCACTGGCTTAGACGTTCCACCACCCTCCAGGGGGGCTTCAGTCGAGCATGATGTATCCGAATCCCATCACTAGGGGAGTCGGACAGGTGCCGAGGTCTTTCCGCCCGGAAGTAGGCCCTTGGAAAATTCCTTTTGAGTGATAAGTCCAGGGAGAAATTTCGGACCAGACATGTACATCGGCCTTATCCCCACGGATGAGATAACCCACCCATTTTTACCCATAATGTTCTGCTGCATCACGCTACCTCCAAGGTAGTTGATCTAATGTTACCCCCAATAGTATAAATTAATAT
>DATMXW010000138.1:0-4297 GCA_035561295.1 Methanospirillum sp.
AAATATAATGAGGGATAAACATTTTTAGGAATCGGATTACCCACTAAAAAAATACAAAATTTGCCGCAATTGCTCAAAAAATCCCCCAATACGATGATAAGTAACAAAATGTATTATGCCTAACTATTCATTCCAATGAAGATATTTCACCATGAAAACGTTTGTTAGAACCAAGGTCATTAAAGGTAAAGAGTACCTGTATGAGGTTACTCCTTATTATGATCAGGAAGCAGGAAAATGGCGCCAGAAAACCAAATATCTGGGAAAGAATATCGATGGAGAACCAGTAAAGAAAGAGAGGGCGGGAAAATCTGGTCAGATATTTGATTTTGGTGAGTACATTCCTGCTTACTGGGCTGTCAGAGAACACAAAATAATTGAAGCCCTCCTATCCTCCTGTTCTCCAGATGAAGCTGCTTCTGTTGTCCTTCTGGCAATAAACCGATTATTATATCCCTGTCCCCCGGTGAGCCTGGATTCATGGCTTGAAGGAACATATCTTTCAAGGCTTATCCCCGGGGCTGACTTTGAAGAAGACAATCTCATGTTAATGCTCCAGAAAATTTCTGACCGGCCGGTTGCAGAGGTCTTCTCACAGATGTTTGCATCAATCAATGATCTCTCAGATCAACGGGTTCTCTTTACCCTGCGACTTCACGACATCCCAGAACTGATGAGGGAGAAGGGGAGCGGGCTCTACTCAGAAGAGATGCTGGAGCGGGAACTGGGAGTGAGAATTCAATATGATCCAAATAAAAAAATTCTCGCCGGATTTGATGCATTTCAGTTCCAGCGGGCTGTGATTGAAGACTCTATTGAACGAGTGAGCTCTGGTGAGATCTCAGGCGGCATCATTGTTCCTCACTGGGATTATCTCTCTCCCTCACTAATGCTCAGGCTTGTTCAGGCGGGGTGTCCGTTCATTACCCGGACTGATGCTGCATATGGACCAGTTGCATCCCATGTCCTTGCCTGGAGTGAGCAGATGGATCATCCTGCAAATATCAGATATTATCATGGTGAAGCCTGTTATATCAGACCATTCTCGGTTAATTTTGGAAAAACCGGAGTTCCTGGATACATATTGCATGATATCAAAAAGGAGCATACTGACCGGCTGACATTTCATAAAAATATACACAGTGTTCGGGATCTCATCCAGGAGACCAGGGGGTATCCTGGAACAGCCCAGGAACTTTTAAACGAGGCAGCCGGACCATTCAGGAGATTCTTTACCGTAGAAGAGACAAATGGCTCATTTCAGATTCGGACAGACCAGGAAGAGATGAATCTTACGATTAAAAAGTTTGGCAGGAGTTGTGTTCTCTACCAGGGGGACTTCTCATGGGAAGAATGTTTCCTTCTTGCTGACATGCGAGGAACCCTCGAACAGGAGATGAGTCAGTATATTTCACTTCTGGAGAGAGATTTTCGAGGGTATCGGATTGATCGGATACGAAAAGGGATTTTTTTTATCTGCTACTTAACCATCCTTATCAGAAGTCTAATTATTAATCGTCTTCAGGTGGCACAAGTACCTGAAATAACTTCATTCGAATCTCTGATTGCCGAGCTTATGCCGATCCATATCATCAAGTCTTATCAATCCTCAGTCTCACCCCAGCGATTGTCAAGAAAGCAAAAGTCAATCATCTCCTATTTTGGTGGAATCCCTCCGATGAAAGGTGAATGAGGGAGCCTTTACTTTTACCAAAACTAGCATTCTTCTTGAAAAATTGATTATCTAATATTAATCAGACCATAATTCTGTGATTATCGTATATCAGATTGGGAACTAAACCACCATCACCATGATGTATGTGGCAGATCCCTGCATGTACAGACTCATGGGTTTGAGGAACTCCAAAATACACACAATTCCCTAAATCCCCGTCATAAATTGTTTTAAGATCAGTACCACCCAAACATATCTTTTTATACAATCTACACCTTTCATCTACTATTACGGGTAGTTCGCAGTGGGTGACCAAAGATGTTTCTTGATCATATTCAGATAAAAACTAAACTGATTGGTGGATTTTTCATAATAATTGCTCTTGCTATTATCATTGCTTTGATCGGGCACAATTCAATGGGAAATATGACCGAAAAAGCAGTCCAGATGTATGATGATAACCTGGTTTCCCTGGATCAACTCCTCAATGCAGATAATAGTTTTCTCAATATCAGAATCAATATCTACAAAACCGTCTTTGCGAAAGATGAGCGGAACGATAAATTTGCAGAGATAGACCAGGAAATCCTCAATATTAAAAGTAAGCTGGGTGCTTACCGGGTAAACGCTTCATCAGACGAAGAACATGCCCTCCTCAAAGAGTTTGATACCAACTGGCCGGTTTTTGAGACCTCTCTTCGAACGGTCATTGCTGACATGAATGCCGGGAAAGAGGAGACTGCTCTTGAAGGGATATATAGTGATAACTTTAAAAATCCACGAGATGCTGCGCAAAATGCTCTCGATAGCCTTGAAACATATAACCAAAAACAATCCCAACTCCTTAAGGATGAGATTGTACAGACCTACCAGACATCCTCCCTGATCTTCCTGATTATCGGAGTATGTACCCTGATATTTGGACTGGGTTTTGCTATCATCCTCACCCGCAACATTACCGTTCCCCTGTCAAAGACCGTTGATATGATCCAGGAGATGGGAATGGGTCACCTTGGAAGACGCCTGAATATGGTTAGAAGTGATGAGATCGGAGCAATGGCCGAGATCATGGATGCTTTTGCAGAGAACCTTCAGACCCAGGTAGTGGGAACCATGAAACGGATAGCACAGGGAGAAATAGTAACCAATATTCCTATAATGGATGACCATGATGAAATCGGACCGGCTCTTTGTGAAACCGCTGATACGATTGCTGCGGTTATTGAGGAGACTGACAAGCTGGTTCAAGCTGCAGAAAACGGGAACCTTTCTGCCCGGGGTGATGAAGGAGCATTCAAAGGCGGGTACCGGGATATTATTCGGGGATTTAATAATACCCTTGAAAATCTGCTCGCCCCACTCAATGAAGCCATGACATTGTCTTCCGTTTATGCGACAGGGGATTTTTCAGCCAGATTCTCCCATAATGTTGTAGTAACAGGGGACTTTATCCCATTCAAAGATGCGTTGAATACGATTGGAACCGAGTTAGGAAAGGCAATTCAGGCGGTGGTGAAAGAGGTTGAAGTACTTCATAGCAATATGGAGGAGACAAATGCAAGTGCTGAAGAGATTTCTGCCGGCTCCCATACCCTTGCCCTGAATGCAAACCAGGTTAGTGATCTCTCAGAGAAGTCTTCACAGGGAATAAGGCAGATTCTCCAGGCAATGGATGATCTCGCAACTGCAGTATCAGGAGTTGCTTCTGAGACGACGAGTGTAGCTGGCCTCACACAGAATACAAATACGCTCTCTGCCGAAGGAACAAAACTGGTCAACAAGACTGACATGGGAATGAAGAGTATTAAACACTCATTTGAGGAGACAAACCGGGTGGTCGGCGAGATAGATGCCCAGATGGGTGAGATTGGAACGATCGTCGAGGTTATCGGAGGGATCGCAGATCAGACAAACCTTCTTGCATTGAATGCAGCCATTGAAGCAGCTCGTGCTGGTGATGCTGGGCTTGGCTTTGCAGTTGTGGCCAACGAGGTAAAGACCCTGGCTGAAGAGTCACGGGTTTCTGCTGAGAAGATAGCAACTCTGATTGCCGTGCTCCAAAAGAAATCAAAGAATGTTACTGAATCGATGAGTCAATCCCTTACAGATGTTACATCAGGAGATGCTGCTGTAAAGGAGATGATGTCGATTTTTGAACAGATTGCAGAATCTATAAGCATCGCATCACAGCGGGTTAGTGATGTGGCAGCCACAACCGAAGAACAGGCTGCTTCAGTTGAAGAGATCACCGCAAGTGTTCATGAGCTCGAACTGATATCAGGAAATACGGCAAAAGAAGCAATATCAGCATCTGCGGCTACTGAGCAGATAACAGCATCAATTGATCAGGTTTCCCGGGCGATTTCAGATGCTTCTGAGTCAATTCAAAGAATATCCACCGAGATGGGGGGATTCAGATACCAGTGAAATCCCTGAACGGGAGTCCAGGTGATGAACCTTTAGAAAATCGGTGATATTTTCCATGTGAGATTTAGAATTCACCTCACCGGAGCTAAAAATCTCGATCCATGGCCAATGTTATAATAACAGATTCATCAAAATAGAGTGATAGCAGTTCAATAAATAAAATATTCAGAAGAATCAAAGAGATTTTTATCATCA